>DATMZP010000660.1:0-5881 GCA_035573595.1 Hyphomicrobiaceae bacterium | reverse complement strand
TTGAAATCGGGAGCGTGCCTGGATGTCCGCCTGTCGCCGCTCTACACAGAGGGCATGACCAGCCCGCGCCGCCTCGACATCTTCCTCGCCACCGCGCCCGGCCTGGAGGACGTGCTCTGCGCCGAGGTCCGCTCCAAAGGGTTCAACTCGCCCAGGGCCGTCCCCGGCGGCGTTACCGTCAAGGGCGGCTGGCCCGAGGTGTGGCGGGCGAACCTGTGGGTGCGCGGCGCGGGGCGGGTGCTGGCGGTGCTGGCCTCGTTCCGGGCGCTGCACCTGGATGAGCTGCGGCTGCAGGCCCGCAAGGTGGCCTGGGGCGAGGTGCTGCGCGCCGACGTGCCGTTTCGGGTCGAGGCGACCTGCGCCAAGTCGCGCATCTATCATTCCGGCGCGGCGGCCGAGCGGGTCGAGGCGGCGATCCGGCAGGCGCTGGGCGCGCCCTCCTCCCCCGAGGCGCCGGTCCTCGTCAGGGTGCGCATCGAGCGCGACCTCGCCACGCTCGCCGTCGATACGTCGGGCGAGCCGCTGCACAAGCGGGGCTACAAGCAGGCGGTCGCCAAGGCACCGATGCGGGAGACGATGGCGTCGCTCTTCTTGCGGCAATGCGGCTTCGACGGCGACGAGCCGATCCTCGACCCGATGTGCGGCTCGGGCACGTTCGTCATCGAGGCGGCCGAAATGGCGGCCAGACTCAATCCCGGCCGGGCGCGGCGCTTCGCGTTCGAGCACCTCGCCACCTTCGACGCTGCCGCCTGGGCGCGCATGCGCGACGTGGCGAGCCGGCGCAGCCCGCCGGCTTCGGTCCGCTTCTACGGCGGCGACCGCGACGCCGGTGCCGTCGCCATGGCCGAGGCCAATGCCGAGCGCGCCGGCGTCGCCGACCTCACGGAGTTCCGCCAGCGCCCCGTCAGCGACATCGCCGCACCAGACGGGCCGCCGGGTCTCGTCATCGTCAACCCGCCCTACGGCGCCCGCATCGGCGACGGCAAGAAGCTGCTGCCGCTCTATCGCGCCCTGGGGCAGGCGCTGATCGCCCGCTTCCCCGGCTGGCGCGTCGGCCTCATCACCAGCGAGCCCGCGCTGGCCCGTGCCACCGGCCTGCCCTTCCTGCCGCCCGCCGCCCCCGTCCCGCATGGCGGCCTGCGGGTCACGCTGTTCCAGACCGCGGCGTTGCCGTGACGGGGTGTCGATGGTGTCAGACCCTCCGAGTCTGACACCATATCTCCCCACGCTCATTGCAATGGTGTCTGACCCGGAGGGTCTGATATTGACACCAAGGCGTCACATTCGCGCCGTCTGAGTCTTGCGGAAAATCCTGTGCGGGAGGAGACCGACTATGGGCTGGGCCAATCCGTGGGCCGCCTTGCGCGCCCTTTGCTACAGCATCTGGGTGTGCCGCGTCAGCGTGCTGAGCGTGCTCGTCGGCCTGCTGTTGTTCTCCCTCGCCGACCAGGCGCAGGCCGTGTTTCTGGACCTGCACACGCGCGAGATTGCGCTGCAGCACTGGCCGGCGTTCTACCTGTCGCTGCTGCTGTTCTGGATGCTGCCCGTCCAGCTCGGCGCGCGCGTGATGCTGCACGCGGGGCAGGACCGCGTCGAGGATGAGGACGCCCGGTGGTACGGCTACCTCATGGTGCACCTGCCCTGGGTGCTGGCTCTGTTCTGTCTCGTCGCTGTCGGATTGGGCCAATACTGGGCGGCGGACCATATCCCGGGCAAGCTCGACCCGGGAACGCTCGACCTGGCCGCCGCCACACAGCTCCACACGCTGCAGTGGATCACGCTCGGCCTGGCCGTTCTGTGGCTGGCCACCTGGGTGGTGCTGCCGACGTTCATCCACCGGCTGACCGTAAGGCGCGGGCTGCTCGACGTGCGCTTCCTGCGCTTCATCGCCACCTTGATGTTCGGCCGCCGGGCCACGACCCGGGGCTACGGAGCGAATACGGCGCCGGACGGAGGCGACGCCCAGGGGCTCTCGCCCGAGCAGCTGCAGTCAGCCAGTGCCGCTGTCAGCCTGACCGTGATCCTCATCGTCAGCATTTTTCTGGTGTTCAACTCGCCGCTGGAGGTCCCACCCTCGCTCAGCCGTGCGCCCATGTTCCCGATCCTGGTCGGCGCTTGGCTGCCGCTGCTGACCCTGCTCGCCTACGGTGCGCACCGTCTGCGCCTGCCGGTGCTGGCCGTGTTCGTGGTGCTCATGACGGTCATCGCCAACTGGATGCCGGGCCTGCACACCATGCGGGTGGCGGTCCAGACCGGGAGCGGCGCGCCCACCGAGGTGCGCCAGCCCACCCTGGAGGAGGCGATTCTGTGGTGGCGCAAAGCCAACACATGCGAGGAGAAGCTGAGCACGCCCTGCAACGTGCGGCCCATCATCGTCGCCGGGGAGGGCGGCGCCAGCCGTGCCGGCTTCTTCACCGGCAGCCTCCTGGCCCATCTGGAGGACCTCTCCACGGCCGGTGACGGCAGCCCCCCCTTCTCCAAGCAGCTGTTTGCGATCTCGACGGTGTCGGGCAGCACTCTGGGCGCGGCCGCGTTTGCGGCCAAGCTGGAGGACTCGCAGGGCGAAGCCTGGCCCCTGCCGACCGACGAGCGCACCAACGACGCCCTCTGGTTCAAGAGCGGGAAGGCGCAGGGCGTCGGCGGCGTGGATAAGGTGCCGCTCCCCACCGCTCCCAGCCGCAAGGACATCCTTCAGCAGGTCCTGGCGGGCGACTTCCTGACGCCGGTGATGGCGGCACTCGCCCTCGACCTGTGGGTGCCGTGGCACGCCGCGTTCTACAACGGCGGCGACCGCGCCTTCTTCCTGGAGCGGAGCTGGGAGCAGCGCTATGCGGACCCATCGGGGCGCACGCGAATGGGCAAGAAGGGCTTCGACCGGCCGTTCTCCTCGCTTGCCCCGCAGCCCGACCGCTGGCGGCCGATCCTGATCTTCAACGGCACGTCCATCACGACCGGCAGGCGGATCGTCACCTCTACGCTCTATCCGCTGATCGTATCGCCCGATGACCCGTTCGCCGATCCCAAGAAGGACAAGAACATCGAATCGGTATTCCGCGGCTCCTACGACCTCTACAGCATGATGTGCCAGCACGAGGAGGCGCGCAAAAGCGGGTGCGTGTGCGAGCAGCGCCCTCCCGGCGAGCTGCGCCCGCTGCGCATGAAGGGATGCGATATCCGCCTCAGCACCGCCGTCTCCAACAGCGCGCGCTTCCCCGTCATCTCCCCGCACGGCGATATTCCGAGCGGGAAGAAGGTGGTCGATCGCATCGTCGATGGCGGCTATTTCGACTACTCCGGCATCGTGTCCGCCCTGGAGCTGCGGGCGCAGATCATGCGCCTGGACGAGAAGCTCAATCCGTTCGTCCTGTTCGCGACCAACGATCCGGGGTTTGCGCCCCGGTTCAACCCCGACGCCTGCGACGGCTCCGATCCGCAGCCCGACGAGCCCGACGAGCTCGACCTGCTGCGGGCCCAGGTGCCGCCTCCGGAGGAGCCGGTCGACGCCAAGCCGTTCGCCATCCTGGCCTACCCGCTCGACGCACTGCTCAACGGCCGGATCTCGCGCGGCGAGCAGACCATGGCCAACGCCGTCCTCCTCAACCGGCAAGACAATCTCATTCAGGTCCTGCGGGACGGCGTGCAGAGCGCCAGGCCGATGCTCGACCTCAAGGTCTTCACCAAGCTCAGGAGCACGGGGCTTCAGTCCTATCTCAATTTCGATATCGTCTCGGTCGGGACGCCCTGCAATGCGAGCAGCAAGCAGGCGAGGCCGGTGCCGATGAGCTGGTGGCTCGCCATGCCGACCCAGGCCTATCTCGACAACGAGCTGTGCGCCAGGCACAACAGGAAGACCATCGCCAGCCTGCTGTCCCAGCTCGGCCCTCAGCCGGGCGAGGACGACAGGGTTGCGCATCGCCAGCGCTATCGGGACGGGTGGAGGCGGGTGGCGAGGGCCTGCCCGGACTCCAGAACCACGCGCACGCAGCAGGTGCGCTGACAGCGCACCCGAGGCCACGCCCTGGCTCTCGCTGCTCTGGCTCTCGCTGCCCCGGCCCGCTCCTCTGGCCCGCTTGAGCGGCGGAGAACGCGCGCTTAGGCTTGGAGCCCGCGTGAGCCGGGCCAGCAGCCCGTTGCCGGAAATGCGCCGAACACGGGAGGGCTGCCGCCCATGCACGAGATCGCCGCCGCAAAGCCCGAGGAGGTAGGGCTTTGCCCCAAGCGCATCGAGCGCGTCGGAGCGTGGATGCAGCGCCAGGTCGCCGACGGCCGGCTCGCCGGCATCGAGGTGATGATCAACCGCCGCGGGCGGACCGCCTTCCACCGCTGCCACGGCAAGGCGGACCTTGCCCGCAACGCCGAGGCCACGCCCGACACCATCTACCGCATCTATTCCATGACCAAGCCGCTCACCTCCGTTGCGGCGATGATGCTCTACGAGGAGGGCCGCTTCCAGCTCGACGACCCCATCGCCCGCTATCTGCCGGAATTCGCCGGCCAGCGCGTCTTCACCGGCGGCGGCTACGGCGCGGTCATGACCGAGCCCGCGGTGCGGGACATCACCTTCCGCGACCTCCTCACCCACACGTCAGGCCTCACCTACGGCTTCATGCGCGCCACCCCGGTCGATGCCATCTACCGCGAGCAGAAGCTCGAGTTGCCGGGCGCCGAGGAGCCGCTGGCCGACATCGTGGCGCGGCTCGCCAAGGTGCCGTTGATCGCCCAGCCCGGCACCGAATGGAACTACTCGATCGCCACCGACGTGCTGGGCCACCTCGTCGCCGTCATCTCCGGCCAGCCGTTCGACGCCTTCGTGCGCGAGCGCATCCTGCGCCCCCTCGGCATGGCCGACACCGGCTTCCACGTCCCCGCCGACAAGGTCGCCCGCTTCGCCGCCAGCTACCAGAAGGGCCCGGACGGCCGCCCGCAGCTCATCGTCGACCCCGCGGCGAGCCGCTTCCTCGCCCCGCCCAGGGCGCCGTCGGGTGGGGGCGGGCTTGTCGGCACCGCGCGCGACTACGTGCGCTTCTGCCGCACGCTGCTGGCCGGCGGCGCGCTGGGGGGCGAGCGCCTGCTGGGCCGCAAGACCGTCGAGCTGATGACCATGAACCACCTCGACGGCGACATGGCCGCCATGGGCCAGCCGCGCTTCGCCGAGTCCAACTATCACGGCATCGGCTTCGGCCTCGGCTTCTCGGTGATGCTCGACCCGGCCAAGGCGCAGATCGTGGGCTCGGCCGGCGAGTGCGCCTGGGGCGGCATGGCCTCCACGGCGTTCTGGATCGACCCCAGGGAGGACCTGGCGGTCGTGATGATGACGCAGCTGGTGCCGTCGTCGACCTATCCGATCCGGCGCGAGCTGCGGGTGCTGACGTATCAGGCGATGGTGGATTGAGGGGAGGCGGGGGCCAACCTCTGCGGGTTGGCACCGCCGGGCTACTTGCTCTTTGGATCGTCCTGCTGCTGATCCTCCTGCGGGAGCACGTCGTCGAGCTCCTTCTGATATCTCTTGACCAGCGCCACGTTCTCCTTGAACTGCAGGGGCGTCGCCGTCCTCAGGGCCTCCTGCATCTCCTTCAGGGCCTGGTTCTTGTCCTCCTGGGACAGCTGCTTGTCCTGCTTGACGGCCTCCATCTCCTTCCTGATCAGGTCCGGCGGCTCTGTGAACTGCCCCGTTTTCGTATCGAGCCCGGCCAGCACCAGGGAGATGTTCGCGCTCACCTCGCCGAGCTCGTCGACCGTCGCAAAGCCGTTGCTCTTGGCAATGTCCTCCACCTGCTTTCCCAGCGCCGGATCGGCCTTGTCGGCGGGGGCCCCGAGCTTGCTCGAAAGCGGCGCCAGCTGCTTCTGGGCCGCAATGAAGCCCTGCACCTTCTTCTCGGTG
>DATMZP010000659.1:0-14389 GCA_035573595.1 Hyphomicrobiaceae bacterium | reverse complement strand
CCGTCCGGTCCCCAGGCCCCCCACTGCTTAAAGAAGAATGGTACTCCAGCATCCTCACATTGATCGCGCACTTTGCGTACCCATTTCGGATTCATAGGTCTCGCGCCGCGCCCCGATTCTCCCCCGACTATCACCCAGTGGATCTCCCGTAGTGGCAACCAACCTGGATCGGCGATCAAAGGCTCGACAGACAGAAAGCGGACCTTGGATTTGATCCTCACCAAGGGTGCAATACGCGGCACACCATGCTTACGGTTCTCGACAGATACGCCAAGCCATGCGTTGGCGGGTACCTTTGCCTTGCCGAAGTACCCAAGCATCCGATCAGCACGCTTCGTGAGAATTTGGAACTGATGGTGCGGTGTAGCCCGAATGACTTCCAGCACTCGGTCCACATATGGAAAAGGTACCTGTTCGTGGAACAGGTCGCTCATCGAGTTGACGAAGTACAGGGTTGGTTTGCGCCGCTTTAGCGGCTCCCGCAGTCTTTCAGGCTGCAAAGTGACTGCAAAACCCTGCTCGTAGCCTGGCACACCCATCGCTTTGAGACGCTCGGCGAAGATGCGCGCGTAGCAGTTTTTGCACCCGGGGGAGACGTTGGTGCAGCCGGTGACCGGGTTCCAGGTCTGTTGCGTCCATTCAATGCGCGAGCGCGTTGCCATGGGCGGTGCTGGGCTCAGCCCGATTTGAGGGACCCGGTTGCGTCGTGTCGGCGACGAACACTACTCGAAGAAAGTTTAGTCGTTCTCTCTCTGTTCTGCGGCGATGTCAAGGGAAGGTGTGCCATATGACGACGGAAGGGTTTCTAGCACTAGGCGGCCGAACACAGAATTACGGTAGACTGCAAAGCAGATCTTGACGAAGCCGACCGCGAGTTTTGCTTAGCTGCGCCGGTGAAAGGACGGGTGGCTTGATTGGGCCCCGGGACCCGTGCCATCACCACCCTACGCTGCGCCGGGCGACAAGCGCGCGAATCTCCACGATCTCGTTGAATGCACCGTCGGGCGCCAGCCCGGCCAGCCCGGCGCGCAACCTGCGCTCGAAGGCCTTGCGCTGGGCGCCGAGGGCCTCGGGCGAGGTGGTCGACTTGGAGTAGGCGAGGCCGACGATGGCGTCGGGGGAAAGGGTGCGGACAAGGGTCATGCCGTACAGGGTGAGGTGCGCAAAGGGCGAGCGCAGCAGGACGGTCTCGTGGGGCTCCCAGGCCGGGTTGCTCTGGCGGCGCTGCGCCATCCTGGCGGGCACGAGCTCCATGGCGAGGTCGTGCAGCAGCGACGGCCAGTCCGCGCCTGGAGTCGCAACCTGCCTGTCGCCGAAGAGAACGACGGCGCCAGAGGGACCGGCTGCGGGATCGACGATGCGGTCGAGCTCGCGCAGCGTCGCGTCCCGGTCCATCCAGTGAAACGAACGGCCCATGACGGCGAGCTGGAACGGTCCGCGGCGTGTGCCAAGGTCGTAGGAGCTGCCTTCGACGAGGTCGATGGCCACGCCGGCCGCCGCCGCGTGCTCGGCCGCAGCAGCGAGCATGTCGGGCGACGGGTCCATGGAGCTGACCGCGCATCCGAGGCGCGCGAAGGCGACGGCCAGTGGACCGGGTCCGCAGCCAAGGTCCAGCACGGGGCTGCCAGGACCGAGGCCACAGCGTGCGGCAACGAAGGCGATGAGCGCTTGCGGGTAGGGCACGCGATAGGCGGCGTAGAAGGGGACTGTCGAGCGAAAGCGGTGAGGTTCGAAGGCCGGGCGCATGGCGCTAGAGATTGTGGCGGCGGCTAGAGATGGCAAGGCCAGTGCGCAGTCGAGCGGGGGCCCTGGGGTCAGACCCGCAGGGTCTGACCCCATTCACGGCACGATCCGCTCCTCCCGGAACCGCCGCAGCAGCCGGCAGAACATCTCCTCCGTGTCCACCACGTCGTGGAAGCCGAAGCGGCGGGACTTGGTCACGTCCGACATCACGTCCCAGTCGCAGCCGAACACGTAGTCGGCGAACGGCCAGGCCGCCAATTCGTGCCAGGCGTAGGGCTTGAGGCCGTGCTTCTCGGTCATGGACTGCCACAGCCCGGCCATGGTGGGCATGTGCCGGGTGAGGCTGATAGTCTGGGGCTCCGCCGTGGGCATCTCGAACACCTCGGCGATGCGGGGCCACACGTTCCTCCAGCGGAAGTAGTCGCCGTTGGTGATGTTGAACGCCTCCAGCCCGCAGCCGGGCTCGGTGGCGGCCCACAGGGCGGCGTTGGCGAAGTGCGAGGACTCCGTCACCTGGTAGATCGTGCCGTAGGCGCCGGGCTTGCCGGGAAAG
Organism: Hyphomicrobiaceae bacterium; assembly: GCA_035573595.1. GTDB lineage: Bacteria > Pseudomonadota > Alphaproteobacteria > Rhizobiales > Hyphomicrobiaceae > AWTP1-13. The sequence goes on along the minus strand of DATMZP010000659.1, from coordinate 12,093 downwards.
CGCAGCGGCAGGCTGAGCTCCCTGCAGATGGCGGCGTAGACGGCGATCGGCGGCAGGATGCTCATGGGCGTGCCGGGCGCGAAGCCGCACAGCGTCTGCGGGCGCAGCTCCACCCAGTCCCAGGGCTGGCCGCGCTGGAACGCCGTCAGCCAGTCGATCTGGTCGAAGTAGTAGTCGGGCGGCATGTGGCGCGGGTCGCTCTCGCGGGCCGGCGTCTTGAACGGCCCCAGGTGCGAGCCGTAGTACTTGGTGCCCGTCACCAGCACGACGCGGCGGAGTGTCGGCGATGCTGCGGCGATGGCCGTGACGGCGTTCACGAGCATGTCGCGGTTGGGGGCGATGTTGGCCGCAAAGTCCGCCGCGGCCCCCTGGGCGGGCTGGAAGGCGGCATAGAAGACGTGCGTGGCGTCCGTCACGGCCGCCAGCTCGGCGCCGCAGGCGGCCGCATCGAGCAGATCGACCGCGATATGGCGATAGCGCGGCCCGTCCGCCGCGGCGCGCCGTGACAGGCCGACGACGCGCCAGTCCCAATCGGCCAGCAGCCGCTCGACGATGTAGCGGCCGATGACGCCCAGAGCGCCGACAACCACCGCGACCTTTGGCACCATGCGCCGCCTCGTGCCCTCTGCACCCGCCCCTCAAGGCTTGACTTTAGCCCCCTGCCGCGGCCGGTGACGCCGGTCAAACACGCAATCGGGCTGCGCTCAACGCGAGCCCATCCGCGCTGCGACCCGCAGTGCTACCCTGCACCGGCGAATGGGCCGCGACGGCACGCGGTTGCCCGCAGCGATGGACCCGCAGATAGTGCCGGCGTTTTGCGGACGCCGGGGCGCCGACGCAACAGCAAAAGGACCTGGCCCCGATCTGTCGCGCGCCACGCCCTCCATCCCGAGCCGAGACATGGACCACCGCCCCTCGCATTTCGCCTCGCGGCTGCCGTTCTACTACGGCTGGTTGATCGTGGGCATCGCCTTCGTGACGATGGCGGTGGGCGTGACGGCGAGGACGGCGTTCTCGCTGCTGATGCCGCCGCTGATCGACGAGTTCGGCTGGGACAGGGGGCTCGCCGCCGGGGCGTTCTCGTTCGGGTTCCTTGTGTCGGCGGTGCTGAGCCCCGTCGTCGGCCGCGTCATGGATGCGCGCGGGCCCCGCGTGATCATCATGGCCGGCGTGGTGCTGCTGTCGTCGGGGCTGTTCCTGGCGCCCTATATCGAGCGGCCGTGGCATCTCTACGCCACGCTCGGCGTGCTGGTGGGCGGCGGCGCCAACATGATGACCTACACCGTGCACTCGCAGTTCCTGCCCAACTGGTTTCTCCGGCGGCGGGGGCTCGCCATCAGCATCGCCTTCGCCGGCGCCGGCGTCGGCGCCATCGTGCTGCTCCCCTGGCTGCAGTCGATCATCCTGAGCGACGGCTGGCGCGCCTCCTGCCAGGCCATCGGCCTGCTGGTGGTGCTGGCCGTCGTGCCACTCAATCTGCTGGTGCGGAAGAGGCCGGAGGACCTCGGGCTGCTGCCGGACGGCGAGGCGCGTGCCGCCTCTCCGTCCGGGCCGCATCGTGCCCCGCACGTCGTCGACCCGTCCTGGGCCGCCGTCGAGTGGACGCTGGCCCGCGCGGTGCGGACGGCGCGCTACTGGTGGATCATGCTCGGCTATTTCTGCGCCGTCGCCGCCTGGTACGCCGTGCAGGTGCATCAGACGAAGTACCTTGTCGAGATCGGCTTCACGCCGCTGGTTGCGGCCTGGGCACTGGGGGCGGTGAGCATGGCCGGCATCCCTGGCCAGATCGTGCTTGGCGGCCTGTCGGACCGCATCGGCCGCGAGTGGGTGTGGACGGCCGGATGCGCGGGCTTTGCCATCTGCTACGCCGCGCTGATCGCGCTGGAGCATGCACCATCGATGGCGCTGCTCTACGCGATGGTGCTCTCCCAGGGCTTCCTCGGCTACGCCCTCGCATCGGTGATGGGCCCGATCGTGGTCGAGATTTTCGAAGGGCCGCACTACGGGTCGATCTTCGGCACGATCACGATCGCCCTGATCGGCGGCGGCGCTGCAGGACCCTGGATCGCCGGCGCGATCCACGACGCATCGGGCAGCTACCGGCTGGCTTTCGCGCTGATCATCGGAGGCTGCGTGGCGTCCGCCGTCGCGGTGTGGCTGGCCGCGCCGCGCAAGGTGCGCCTCGTGCCGGGGCGAGCCTTGGCTGCATCGATGCCCGGCGCGCGGGCACCCAGCTAGCGGGAGTGACCAGACCTGCAGGGGTCTGGCCGCACTGCCGATGGCAAAACGTGGCGGCTGAGCTACCGGTCCGGCTCGTCGGGCTCGGATACCGGGCCGATGATGGTCTCCATGTCGGAGCCATCCTCCTCCTCGGGCTCCAGGAAGGTCTCGTCGTCCTCGGCCACCTCGGCCTCGTCCTCGCCTTCGATTGCCGGCAGCGCGTCCTCCTCGTCCTCTGCGGCCGGTACGGCGGCGGGCTTGTCGGCGGGGCGGGGCGTGAAGGCGGCCCTCCTGGCGGCACTGCGCGTGCCGGTCTCCGGGGCGGCGCCCGGGCTGTCGGGCTGCGCCGCCAGCTGGAGCGCCGTCTCGCAGATCGGGCAGACGATCGGGTCGCGGTTAAGATCGTAGAAGCGGGAGCCGCACTCCGGATTCTGGCAGGTGCGCTTGGTGCCGCGCTCGGCTTTGGTGGACATCGGCCGTACCCTCAAGGCGGAAATTTGGGGGGCTCATGCCACGGGGATCGGCGCCTGTCAAAACCAGATTTGCGCCGATGCACCAGGGTTTTCGAGCCTTGCTCGGCCCCCATATGGTGTGCGGCACGCGCTGTTGACAGCCCCCGTCGCGCTTGCTCTAAGGCAGCCGCCGGACTGAGCCCGGAAAGAGGCGGGGCCGGCGCCGCATCGAGCCCAAGGCCAGGCTGCCCGTGCCGCATCAAGCCCCATCGCCGCTGTGCGCCCTCCGGGCCAAGGCCCTGGCTGGCCGTGTCCGCGTGCCGGGCGACAAGTCGATCTCGCATCGGGCGCTGATGCTGGGCGCGCTGGCCACCGGCCGCACTCGCATCACCGGCCTGCTGGAAGGCGAGGACGTGCTGAACACGGCCAGGGCGCTGCAGGCCCTGGGGTGCCCCGTGCGCAAGGAGGGCGGCGAGCGGGGTGGCGTTTGGGAGGTGCTGGGCCGGGGCGTGGGCGGGCTGGAGGAGCCGGCCGATGCGCTGGACTTCGGCAACTCGGGCACCGGCGTGCGCCTGATGCTGGGCGTGATCGCCGGCCACCGCATGACCGTGCGGCTGGTGGGCGATGCGTCCCTGTCGCGGCGGCCCATGGGCCGGGTGCTTAAACCCCTGGAGCGCATGGGGCTGGAGGTGCTGGATAGGGGCAGGGACAGGCTTCCGCTGGCCGTGCGCGGCTCGGCAGACCTTATCCCTGTCGAATACCAGCTCCCCGTCGCTTCGGCCCAGATCAAGTCGGCGGTGCTGATCGCCGGCCTGCATGCCAGCGGCGAGACCATTGTGATCGAGCCGGCTGCCACCCGCGACCATACGGAGCGCATGCTGGGCTATTTCGGCGCCCAGGTCAGTGCCACCAAGCGCCAGGGGCTGCGTGCCGTCTCCGTCAAGGGCGACGCCGAGCTGGCTGGCCGCGACCTCAAGGTGCCCGGCGATCCCAGCTCGGCGGCCTTCCTGGCCGCTGCGGCGCTGATCGTGCCGGGGTCGGAGGTGACCATCGAGGGCGTGCTCGTCAACCCGACGCGGACCGGCTTCTATACAACCCTGCGCGAGATGGGCGCGGACGTTGTGTTTGCCAACGAGCACATCGAGGGTGGCGAGCCGGTGGCCGATCTGCGGTTTCGACATGCGAAGCTCAAAGGCGTGCGGGTGCCGGCGGAGCGGGCGCCCAGCATGATCGACGAGTACCCCGTGCTGGCCTGTCTCGCCGCCTACGCCGCCGGGGACACCCGGATGGAGGGCCTGGCGGAGCTGAAAGTGAAGGAGAGCGACCGCCTCGCGGCGACCGCCGCCGGCCTCGCAGCCAACGGCGTGGCGGCCAAGGTGGATGGGGATACGCTGATCGTGGAGGGTGGCAGGGGTGTGCCCGGCGGCGGCACCGTCGCCACCCACCTCGACCACCGCATCGCCATGGCGTTCCTCACCCTGGGCCTGGGCGCCGACCGCCCCGTCACGGTCGACGACGCCGGCATGATCGCCACCAGCTTTCCCGAATTCCGCCCACTGATGCAGGGGCTTGGCGCCGCCTTCGCGGAGCCGGAGGCGGCATGATCATCGCCATCGACGGTCCGGCGGCCTCGGGCAAGGGTACGCTCGCCAAGCGGGTGGCTGTGCACTTCGGGCTGGCCCACCTCGATACGGGGCTCCTCTACCGGGCCGTGGCGCGCGACGTGCGCGGCCGCGGTGAGGCCCTGGACGATGCGACAGCCGCCACGGCCGCCGCCGCCAGCCTGGACCCGCGGAGCCTCGACGATCCTGCCCTGCGCGATACAGGGCTCGGCGAGGCGGCCTCGGTGGTGGCTCGCATCCCGCAGGTGCGGGCCGCCATGCTGGTCTACCAGCGGGCGTTCGCCCGGCGCCCGGAGGGGGCGGTGCTCGACGGCCGCGACATCGGCACCGTGGTATGCCCGGAGGCGGACGTTAAGCTTTACGTCACCGCCTCCGCCGAGGTCAGGGCGGCGCGGCGCTGCCGGGAAAGGCTGGACCGCGGCGAGCAGGCCGTTCTGGCGATGGTTCTGGAGGATATCCGCCGGCGCGACGAGCGCGACGCGGGCCGGGATGTCTCTCCCATGCGGCCGGCCCCGGACGCCTTCTTGCTGGACACCAGCAATTTGGATATAGAAACCGCGTTCGATACCGCTGTCGGCGTGATCTTGAGGAAAATGGGCCAACGCGGGCGTGCGTGAACGGCGCGCTCCAATCCAAGTTGGCGGCAGACATCGCCGGCGGCATTCAGAGACATCATGGGCGCGATCTGGGCGCGGGTGGGATGAGGCCCATTGGGCCTGCCACCCGCTACAGGCGCAGCCCTCGGATCAACACGGAACAGAGCAGCATTGCTTCAGGAGCAGGAATGTCCACCACAGCCACCGCCACCAAGGATCTCACGCCGACCCGAGACGAGTTTGCCGCCATGCTGGGCGAGACCATGCCCGAGGACGAGGTGTTCGAGGGCAGCGTCGTCAAGGGAACGGTCACCGCCATCGAGAAGGACCTGGCGGTGATCGACGTGGGCCTGAAGATGGAGGGGCGCGTGCCGCTGCGCGAGTTCATGGCGCCGGGGCGGGCGAGCGAGCTCAAGGTCGGCGATACCGTCGAGGTCTACATCGAGCGCACCGAGAACGCGCTGGGCGAGGCGGTCCTCTCCCGCGACAAGGCTCGCCGCGAGGAGAGCTGGGTCCGCCTGGAGCAGAAGTTCAACAACAAGGAGCAGGTCGAGGGCGTCATCTTCAACAAGGTGAAGGGCGGCTTTACGGTCGACCTGGACGGCGCCGTTGCCTTCCTGCCCGGCAGCCAGGTGGACGTGCGCCCGGTGCGCGACATGGGCCCGCTCATGAACACCCCGCAGCCCTTCAAGATCCTGAAGATGGACCGGCGCCGCGGCAACATCGTCGTCTCCCGCCGCGAGATCCTCGAGGCCACCCGCGCCGAGCAGCGCTCCGAGATCGTGGCCAAGCTGGCCGAGGGCCAGGTCATCGACGGCATCGTCAAGAACATCACCGACTACGGCGCGTTCATCGATCTCGGCGGCATCGACGGCCTGCTGCACGTTACCGACATGGCGTGGCGGCGGGTCAACCATCCGAGCGAGATCGTCAACGTGGGCGAGACGGTCAAGGTCCAGATCGTCCGCATCAACCCCGAGACGCAGCGCATCTCGCTGGGCATGAAGCAGCTGCAGGCCGATCCGTGGGCCGGCATCGAGGCGAAATATCCGGTGGGCGCGCGCTACAAGGGCACCGTCACCAACATCGCCGACTACGGCGCGTTCGTGGAGCTGGAGCCGGGCGTGGAGGGCCTGATCCACGTCTCCGAGATGAGCTGGACCAAGAAGAACGTGCATCCCGGCAAGATTGTCTCCACCAGCCAGCAGGTGGACGTGCAGATCCTGGAGGTCGATCCGCAGAAGCGGCGCATCTCGCTGGGCCTCAAGCAGACCCAGGACAACCCGTGGGAGGTCTTCCTCTCCGTCCATCCCAGGGGCACCGTGGTCGAAGGTCCGGTGCGCAACATCACCGAGTTCGGCCTGTTCGTCGGCTTGGACGGCGGCGTGGATGGCATGGTGCACCTGTCCGACCTCGACTGGAACCGCACCGGCGACGAGGCCATCAAGGATTACAAGAAGGGCGACCCGGTGAGGGCCGTCGTGCTCGATGTGGATGCCGGCAAGGAGCGCATCAGCCTCGGCATCAAGCAGGTCGGCGGCGACCCGATGGAGAAGGCGGGCGGCGTCGTCAAGAAGGGCAGCCAGGTCACCTGCGAGGTCATCGCCGTGCAGGACAACGGCATCGAGGTGAAGATCGTCGATACCGACCTCACCACCTTCATCAAGCGCTCCGACCTGTCGCGCGACCGCTCCGAGCAGCGCCCCGAGCGCTTCAACGTCGGGGACAAGGTCGATGCCGCGGTCACGGCCTTCGACAAGGGCAGCCGGCGCCTCTCCGTCTCCATCAAGGCGCTGGAGATCGCCGAGGAGAAGCAGGCCGTGGCGCAGTACGGCTCCTCCGACAGCGGCGCCTCGCTGGGCGACATCTTCAAGGCCGCCATCAAGAAGAAGGACGAGGCACAGCAGTAAGGTGTCGGCTGGGGTCAGACCCTGCGGGTCTGACTCCATGGCTCCAACGTCGGTTGCGGATTGGGGTCAGACCCGCGGGTCTGATCCGGCGCCGCCGGACGAGATGGGTGCGAAATGACCTTCGAGACCGAATCCGTCCTCGACCGCCGGCGCCTGCGCCGGCGGCTGTCGTTCTGGCGCGTGCTGGCGGTGGCCGCAGGCGTTCTCGCCGTGGGGCTCCTGCTGTTCTCATCGGCCAAGCGCGTCGGCCTGATCGAGCAGCGCCAGATCGCCCGCATCACCGTCGAAGGGCTCATCACCGAGGACCGCGACCTGCTGCAGCTGATCAAGAAGGTCGGCGACAGCAAGTCGGTGGCCGGGGTGATCCTGTCGATCAACAGCCCTGGCGGGACCACGGCGGGCGGCGAGGCGCTGTTCGAGGCGCTGCGCGAGCTGGCCAAGAGGAAGCCGCTGGTGGCGCAGTTCGGCACGGCGGCCACCTCGGCCGCCTACATGATCGGGATTGCCACCGACTGGATCGTCGCCCGCGGCAACACCATCACCGGCTCGGTGGGCGTCATCTTCCAGTGGCCGGAGTTCACGCAGCTGCTGGAGAAGCTCGGCATCAAGGTCAACGAGATCAAGAGCGGGCCGCTCAAGGCCAACCCCTCGCCGTTCCAGCCGCTGGACGAGACAGGCAAGGCGGCGGCCGAGAAAATGGTGGCAGAATCGCAACGGTGGTTCCTGAATCTGGTGCGCACCCGGCGCGGCATCGACACCGCGGGGGTGTCCGGTCTGGAGCAGGGCGGCGTATTCTCCGGTCGCGACGCGCTCGCGTACAAGCTGATCGACGAGATCGGCGGGGAGACCGAGGCGGTCAAGCATCTGCAGGAGAAACGCGGCGTGCCCAAGGGGCTGAAGGTGGTGGACTGGAAGGTGAGCCGCGACAGCGACTGGAGCCTGGTGCGGCTGGCCACCGCCGCGCTTGCGCGCGCAACGGGTATCGCCGCGCTCGATCAACTCTCGCAGGCGCTCGGCGACGACCGCCTGTCCAGCTTGCGCCTTGACGGCCTCGTGTCGGTTTGGCACGGTACGGAAAGATAAGCAATAGCAGCGGTTTCCGGACCCAGAGGGCGCGTGGCATGATCAAGTCCGAGCTGATCCAGAAGATCGCGGCCGCCAATCCGCACCTCTATCACCGCGACGTGGAGCGGATCGTCAACGTCATCTTCGGTGAGATCGTCGAGGCGCTGGCGCGGGGCGACCGGGTGGAGCTGCGCGGCTTCGGCGCCTTCACGGTCAAGCACCGCGCCCCCCGCATCGGCCGCAACCCGCGCACCGGGACCTCGGTGGCCGTGTCGGAGAAGTACGTGCCGTTCTTCAAGACCGGCAAGGACCTGCGGGAGCGGCTGAACAGGGAGTAAAGGTTTCAGGTTTCAGGGGTTAGGTTTCAGGGTGCTCTTTCCAGGTCGCCCCTGAAACCTAAGCCCTGGAACCTAATCCCTGAGGTGAACGTGCTACGCCGTATCGTCCGGCTGTTCGTGGGGTTGCCTATCGTCGTGGTGGCGGTGGCGATCGGGGTGGCCAACGCCCAGTGGGTGCGCCTGTCGCTCGATCCGTTCCGCCCGGACGATCCGGTGCTGTCGCTGGAGCTGCCGCTCTATGCCTGGCTGCTGGGGGCGCTCTTCTGCGGCGTCGGCGTCGGCGGGCTCGCCATGTGGCTGACGCAGACGCGCTGGCGCCGCAGCGCGCGGCGCGGTGCGGTGGAAGCGGATCGCTGGAAGGCGGAGGCGGAGCGCTTGGGCCGCGAGCGTCAGATCGCGTCGGCGAGCCGCGCTTCATAGACACAATCGTGCGAAGCGCGCCGGGTCCGAGGTTGCAGGTTGCAGGTTTCAGGTGTCAGGGTTCAGGGATCGCGATAACCTTGCATTGACCCTTGACCCCTGGAACCTGACCCCTGGAACCTGATCCCTGGCCTCCATGCGCATGTTCGACGGCGCCGCCGTGGATGCGGCGCTTTCCTACCCGGCCCTGGTGGGCACCCTGCAGGCGGCCTTCGCGCAGGGCGCCATCGCACCGCAGCGGCATCACCACGCCGTCGCGCTGGACGGCCGGCCGGAGGCCACGCTGCTGCTCATGCCGGCGTGGGAGGCGCGCGAGGCGGGCTCGCCCTTTGCCGGCCGCTACATGGGGCTCAAGGCGGTGACCGTCTATCCCGACAACGCCACGCGCGGGCAGCCGGCGGTGCTTGGCACGTATCTGCTGATGTCCGCCGAGACCGGCGAGACGCTGGCGGTGATGGACGCCACCCGGCTCACGGCCTGGCGCACGGCCGCGGCGTCGGCGCTGGCGAGCCGGTATCTGTCGCGGCCGGATGCGGCGCGCCTGCTGATGGTGGGGGCGGGGGCGCTGGCGCCATTCCTGGTGCGAGCGCATGCCTCCGTGCGGCCGATCCGCGAGGTGGCCGTGTGGAACCGGTCACGACCGCGCGCCGAGGCGCTCGTCGCCGAGCTGGCGCGCGCAGGCATTGCCGCAGCGATCGCCGATGACCTGGCCGCGGCGGTGGCCGAGGCGGACATCGTCTCCACGGCGACGCTCTCGTCCGAGCCGGTCGTTCGCGGTGCGTGGCTCCAGTCCGGCACGCACCTCGACTGCGTCGGCGCCTTCAAGCCCACCATGCGCGAGACAGACGACGATGTGGCGCGCCGCGCCCGCATCTTCGTCGATACCCGCGCCGGCGCCTTCGCCGAGGCCGGCGACATCCTGCAGTCGCTCGATGCGGGCGTGATCGGCAAGGAGGAGGTGCTGGGCGAGCTTGCCGAGCTGTGCCGCGGCACGGTGCAGGGGCGCACGTCGGCTGAGGAGATCACGCTCTTCAAGTCGGTCGGCGCCTCGATCGAGGACTTGGCCGCAGCTGTGGCGGTGTACGAGCATTGGAAGGGGTCAGACCGAGCGGGTCTGACCCCAAGTTGATCCTGCGCGGAATTGGGCGTCCCAGGGCGACCGCGAAAGTTTGCCACCTGCGTGCAGCTCGTCTAAACCCTGAAAAAACCCAGGAGTTGGAGCATGGGGTCAGACCCGCAGGGTCTGACCCCGCGGGCCATGGGCGAGACCACCAAAGTCAAGATCTGCGGCCTCAAGACGGAAGCGGCACTGGAGACGGCGCTCTCCGGGGGCGCAGACTATGTCGGGCTCGTGTTCTTCCCGCCGAGCCCGCGCAACCTGACGCCGGCGGTCGCCAAGCCGCTGGCAGCGAAGGCACGCGGGCGGGCCAGGATCGTGGCGCTGATGGTGGACCCGGACGACGCGCTTCTGGATGCGGTGGTCGCGGCTGTCGATCCCGATCTGCTGCAGCTGCACGGCGAGGAGAGCCCGGAGCGGGTGGCCGAGGTGCGGCGCCGCTGGGCCAAGCCGGTGATGAAGGCGGTCAAGGTCGAGACGGCGCAGGATGCCGAGGCCGCGTTGCCCTACCGCGGCATCGCCGACCTCGTCCTGTTCGATGCGCGCCCGCCCAGGGGCAGCCCGCTTCCCGGCGGCAATGGCGCGCCGTTCGACTGGCGCGCGCTTGCCGAGGTGAAGGACAAGGTGGCCTACATGCTCTCGGGCGGCCTGACGCCGGACAACGTGTCGGAGGCCATCCGGGTGACGGGCGCGGCCATCGTGGATGTGTCATCGGGGGTGGAGGTGCGGCCTGGCGAGAAGGACCCGGAGTTGATCCGGCGCTTCCTTCGGGCGGTAAAGACGGCTAATCAGGCCGCTCAAACGTAGGGTGCAATAAGGCGATAGCCGCATTGCACCGATCTTCGCCGTTGTTATCGGTGCAATGCGCCTTCGGCTTATTGCACCTACGGGAGCGGCAACCTGCGGGCGAGGCGCCCATCGGGATTCAGGCCATGGCGACGACGACGAGCAAATCCAAGGAGCAGAAGCTCAACACGTATCGGGGAGGCCCGGACGAGCAGGGCTTCTTCGGGCTGTTCGGCGGGCGGTTCGTGGCCGAGACGCTGATGCCGCTAATCCTGGACCTGGAGCGGGCCTACGAAGAGTCCAGGCGCGACCCGGCGTTCCAGACGGAGATCGACCACCTCAATGCCCACTACGGCGGCCGGCCGAGCCCGCTTTATTTCGCCGAGCGCCTGACCGAGCATTTGGGCGGCGCCAAGATCTACTTCAAGCGGGATGAGCTGAACCACACCGGCAGCCACAAGATCAACAACTGCCTGGGGCAGATCCTGCTCGCCCGGCGCATGGGCAAGACCCGCATCATCGCCGAGACCGGGGCCGGCCAGCACGGCGTGGCGGTGGCCACCGTGTGCGCGCGCTTCGGGCTGCCGTGCGAGGTCTTCATGGGCGCCGTGGACGTGGAGCGGCAGAAGCCCAACGTGTTCCGCATGAAGCTGCTGGGCGCCAAGGTCAACGCCGTCACGTCAGGCGCGCAGACGCTCAAGGACGCCATGAACGAGGCGCTGCGCGACTGGGTCACCAACGTGCGGGATACGTACTATCTGATCGGCACGGCGGCGGGGCCGCACCCCTATCCGGCCATGGTGCGCAACTTCCAGTCGGTGATCGGCAACGAGGTGCGCGCCCAGATGCTGGAGGCCGAGGGTCGCCTGCCCGATACGCTGGTGGCGTGCATTGGCGGCGGCTCCAACGCCATCGGCCTGTTCCACCCGTTCCTGGACGACGAGAGCGTGGCGATGTACGGCGTGGAGGCCGGCGGCAAGGGCCTCGACGTGGAGAACGGCCACTGCGCCTCCATGACCGGCGGCAAGCCCGGTGTGCTGCATGGCAACCGCATGTACCTGCTGCAGGACGCCGACGGGCAGGTGCTGGAGGGGCATTCGATCTCGGCGGGCCTCGACTATCCGGGCGTGGGGCCGGAGCACTCCTGGCTCAAGGACACGGGCCGCGTCGCCTACGTGCCGGCCACCGACAAGGAGGCGCTCGACGCCTTCCAGATGTGCACCAGGCTCGAAGGCATCATCCCGGCGCTGGAGCCGTCGCACGCGCTGGCGTGGGTGAAGAAGCTGGCGCCGACGCTGCCGAAGGACAATCTGCTGGTGATGAACATGTGCGGCCGCGGCGACAAGGATATCTTCGCCGTGGCGGGGCATCTGGGGATGGAAATGTAGGAGGCAATGGGGAATGGGGAATGGGGGATGGGGAGTGGGGAAAACGTTCGCCCCATTCCCTACTCCCCATTCCCCACTCCCCTCTATTCGATGACGCAACCAACACGCATCGACCGCCGCTTCGCGGCACTGAAGGAGCAGGGCCGCAAGGGGCTGGTGACGTTCGTCACCGCCGGCGA
>DATMZP010000658.1:0-2121 GCA_035573595.1 Hyphomicrobiaceae bacterium | reverse complement strand
GAGCTCGGCGCCCACGGCGTGCCGCACACCATCATCGTCGACAACGCCGTCGGGCACCTGATGCAGCGCGGGCTCGTCGACCTCTGCATCGTCGGCACCGACCGGGTGACGGCCAACGGCGACGTGGCCAACAAGATCGGCACCTACCTCAAGGCGCTGGCGGCCAAGGACAACGGCGTGCCGTTCTACGTCGCCCTGCCGCACTCCACCATCGACTGGACGCTCGCCTCCGGCGCCGATATCCCCATCGAGGAGCGGGGCGCCGAGGAGGTGCTGGTGATGACGGGGCGCACCAGGGACGGCAAGGTGGTGCCCGTCGAGATCGCCGCCCCCGGCAGCCCGGCCCGCAATGACGCCTTCGACGTGACGCCGGCGCGGCTCGTCACCGGGCTCATCACCGAGCGCGGCATCGCTGCCGCCTCGGGGCTGGCATCGCTCTATCCAGAGCGCGCGGAGTGAGATAAGCAGCGGGGCCGTATCGGACGGCGGCGCCGTCCCGCGACCCGGGAGTGCCATATGGCAGCCTGTGCGGGCCGGCCGGGGTCTGGCAGCGAGGACGGTTTGTAACCTGCAAGGGAGACATCGCATGGGCTCTGCTGTGAAGGTTGCGCGCGTGGCCGCCATCGGCCTGGGCCTGCTGGCCGGCATGGCGGCGCTCGCCCTGGCCTGGGCCGAGGAGTACAAGGCCGGCCCCATCAGGATCGAGGCACCCTGGATCCGGGCCACCCCCACCGGCGCGCAGGTGGCCGGCGGCTACATGAAGATCCAAAACACCGGCAAGGAGGCCGACCGGCTGGTGGCCGGCACGACCGCGATTGCCGGCAAGTTTGAGGTCCACGAGATGCAGATGGTCGGCACCGTCATGAAGATGCGCGAGCTGGACAAGGGCCTCGATCTGCCGCCGGGCGCAACCGTCGAGCTGAAGCCCGGCTCCTATCACCTCATGCTGATGGACCTGAAGGCGCCGGCGAAGGCAGGCGACACGATCAAGGGCACGCTGGTGTTCGAGAAGGCCGGCAAGGTCGACATCGAGTACACGGTGCGCGGCGTCGGCGGACAAAGCGGCCAGAAGCATTAGCGGGGCGCCGATGAAGCGCGTTCGCATCGCGGCGTGGATATCGATCGCAGTCCTCGTTCTGGCTGCCGGCGCGGCCTACCTGCTGCGGCCGAACGTCGGTGCCCTGCCGGGACGGCTGCCGCTGGCGGCCGGCATCGGCGGGCCGTTCGAGCTCACCACGCAGGAGGGCAGGCGGCTGTCGAGCGCCGAGCTGGCCGGCACGCCGTTCGCGCTGTTCTTCGGGTTCACGCACTGCCCCGACGTGTGCCCCACCACCATGCTGGAGCTCTCCAACACCATCAAGGCGCTGGGGCCGGACGCCGACCGCATGCGCTTCTTCTTCGTCAGCGTCGACCCCGAGCGCGACACGCCCGCGCAGCTCAAGCTGTACCTGTCGAATTTCGATCCGCGCATCACGGGGCTGGTCGGCACGCCGGAGGAAATCGCCGCCGTGGCCAAGGCCTACCGCGCCATCTACGAGAAGGTGCCGACCAAGGACGGGTTCACCTACAATCATACCGCGCTCGTCTACCTGATGGGGCGCGACGGCCGCCTCGCCGGCACGATCAACTACCAGGAGAGCGCCGACACGCAGCTCAAGAAGCTGCGCCGGTTGCTATAAAACCCCATATTCTGCTGGATTTTCCGCTTGCCTTGTCGCAATTTGTTGCAGTTTGCGGGCAAGGAGCGACCCCACATGGCCATCAGGCAGCGCAAGTGGACCTGGAAGGGCAAGGAGAAGTCGGCCTGGGTGGTCGACTACTTCGACGCCAAGGGCAAACGCCGGCTCAAGACCTTCAAGACCAAGCGTGCGGCTGACGACTGGCGGTCGGAAACCCGGATTGAGCTAAAGCAGGGCACTCACGTTGCTGACCGTGACAGCATCACCGTGGAGGAGGCCTGCAAGCTGTGGCTCGCCACTTGCGAGCAGAATGAGCTGGAGCATGGCACCCTGCATCTTTACCGCCAGTACCTGCGCACGCATATCAACCCGCTGATTGGCGCCAAGCGACTTAACGACCTGACCGTGCCGGGCGTGCGGATCTTCCATGACCAGCTTCGCG
>DATMZP010000657.1:0-6321 GCA_035573595.1 Hyphomicrobiaceae bacterium | reverse complement strand
GAAAATCTCCGGCAAGGCGAATTTCTTCATCGGCGCCGCGGATGCGCCGATCGATCCACCGGCCGGATGGAAGCCCGACCGCCTCAAGGCCAAGATCGATGCAGGGGCCCAGTTCGCTCAGACGCAGTTCTGCATGGACCCGGCCGTGGCGCGGCGCTACGTGCAGCGCCTGGCCGAGAACGGCCTCGAGGGCTTCCGCCTCGTGATCGGCCTGGTGCCCCTGCGGTCCGCGCGCTCGGCGCGCTGGATTCGCGACAACCTGCCCGGCTCGATCGTTCCCGACGCGATCGTTGCGCGGATGGAGGGCGCCGGCGATCCCGTGCGCGAGGGTCGCAAGATCTGCGACGAGTTGGTGGAGCAGCTAAGCGAGACGCCTGGCATCGGGGGCGTGCACATCATGGCGCCGGGCAACGACGCGGGCCTCGCCGAGGCCGTCGCCAGCGCGGCGCGGATCGCCCAGCGCCAGGCGCGAAAGCCCGCCGGCGATCAGGCCGGCGAGGAAGCCTCGGAAGGCCTGCTGCTGCATCTGCAGTGACATCGGCGGAATGCGTGACTGGATGGCCCGGGAACGGGGCGCGAACAGTCGAAATGCCACCTTGATTTCAAAGGTAGTTCATGTGCTTTGGGAGCAGGCGGCCGGGGGTTCGAATCCCTCTGCCCCGACCAACGCCACGCGCCGTGCCCGGCAGCGGCGGAACGTGTGAGAACCGAGCGCAGGCGCCCACCGGCACGGCCGGGGGCAGGGTGTTGTGAGCAACCGAATGACGGCGCGCATCTACAAGCCGACGCAGACCGCGATGCAATCGGGCCTGGCCCGCACCAAGGAATGGGTGCTGGAGTACGATCCCGAGGCGCCACGGGAGATCGACCCCCTGATGGGCTGGACCAGCTCGGGCGACATGCGGAGCCAGTTGAAGCTCGACTTCGCCACCAAGGATGAGGCTGTTGCCTACGCCGAGCGGAATGGCATCGCCTACCGCCTGGAGGAGCCCAAGCCTCGAGCCGCGGTCCGCAAGGCCTACGCCGACAACTTCCGCTTCGGCCGCAAGGAGCCGTGGACGCATTGATCGTCCCCGGCGTGGCCGGCAGACAATCCTATGCAGGATGACGTGCAAATATTGTGGCTGTTCCATCACAGAATAGACGTCATCCAGCTTGAGTTTGTGATAAGATCTTGTCTGACCGATGTAAATGTGACGGAATGTTGACCGGGAAGACGGTGGTCACGCACCCCGCAGTGCCCGCCGTTTTGGGGGGCCGGCCTAACCCTGGCCTGGGTTTGCGGTCGGCCCTCATCCCATTCTGGCGCCCATTCTCGCCGATGTGGCTGCGTCTTTCCGTGGTTGCCGCTCCTGGACCGTTGGCGATCTCGCGCCCGCAGAAGCTTGGCGGATGGTCTTCCCGCATCTCACTGGCGCGTGCTAAGGTCTCGTCCTGGCGGCCGGGTCAGCCGCGCTGGGAGTCTCGCAGAGGGCCTCTGGCAGGCCGTAGCGGGTTCCGGCGGCCTCAAGTTCGGTCTGGTTGGCCCCGCGCTGTTGGGGTTTCCACGTCCCCGTAGCTCAGCCGGATAGAGCATCAGCCTTCTAAGTTGAGGGTCGCAGGTTCGAATCCTGCCGGGGACGCCATCATCCGATCATCTCGGCCATGTGATCGCTGCCATCACTTCAACAAGCCGATGAACTCGTCCACGTCAGGCCTGCATCGGCGATGATGCCCCTGAGCGTGCCGGGGCTTGACTGTGCGGTGATCAGGCACGACGACCCACACGCTGCCGCTGTGGAGGATCATGTGACTGCCTTTCTGCCGGACGAAGACGAACCCGGCACGCTCCAGTGCGGCACTCACCCTGCGGCCGGACAAGCCGGTCGGGAGCTTGGCCACCGTCAGGCGGCCTCCACCTCGACGAACTCCTTGCCCGCCTCGGTGGGGACCGGCTCCCCGGCCTCACGAAGCGTCTCAACGTAGAGCTCGATCGCCTCGCGGATGTTGGCCAGGGCTTCGTCGCGTGTGTCGCCCTGGCTGTGACAACCGGGGAGAGCGGGCACACTCACCGAATAGCCGCCTTCGGCTTCGTCCCCCAGGACAACGGTGTAGCGCATGAACAAAGCCCTTCGTTAAGGAACCGGTATCGGTCGGTTGCTTGGAATGTAGGGCGATATGGTGGGGGGCGCCAACTCCGATCACCGCCACCTACCTCAATTCGGTTGGAGATCGCTGGGAATCCATGCTGCGATTACAATACTATAGGTATTCTCTGTTGTGCTCGCATCTTTATCGATGCTCGCACGCCAATTGCGTTGGGGGGCGGGCGGCTCCAGGGAAGGCGGCGGCTGGATGCGATTCCCGCGCGACGGTCCTCGTTCCCGCACAATGGAAGGTTGGCCCCGGAGCGAAGGCTCCAGGGCCGTACCCGATCTACGCGCGCGAGTGGCGCATCATGAAGGCATCGAAGCCCAGCTCCGCCACCTGCATCCACTGGTAGGACTCGCCGCGAAACTCCACCAGGCTGTCATACAGCTTCTTGAACATCGGCCGGGCCTGCGACAGCTCGGCGTAGGTATCGTTGGCCGCCTTGAAGCTGGCCTCCATGATGTCCTGGGGGAAGGCACGCAGCACCGCGCCGCTGGCAATCAAGCGCTTCAGGGCCGCCGGGTTGCCGCGGTCATACTTGCCGAGAACCCACTCCCAGGAATCGCCGGAAGCGACCGTTATGGCCGACTGGTATGCCTTCGGCAGCTCGTTCCACTTCGCGAGATTGATCAGGTTGTGCCCCTGTCCGCAGCCTTCCCACCAGCCGGGGTAGTAGTAGTTCCTCGCCACCCTCTGGAAGCCGAGCTTTTCGTCATCGTAGGGACCCACCCATTCGCATGCGTCGAGCGTACCCTTCTCGAGAGCCGGATAGATGTCTCCGGCGGCCAGCTGTTGGGGAATGACACCGACCTTGGCGAGAATGGTGCCCGCAAACCCCCCGACGCGGAACTTCAGGCCTTTGAGGTCCTCAACCGATTTGAGCTCCTTGCGGAACCACCCGCCCATCTGCGCGCCGGTATTGCCGGCCGCCACGCCGAAGCAGTTGTATTGCTTCAGCAGGTCATTGAGCAGCTCGTTCCCACCGCCGAATCGCAGCCAGGAGTTCATTTGCCGGCTGTTGAGACCGAAGGGCAGCGCGGTGCCGAAAGTCAACGCGGGGTCTTTGCCCCAATAGTAGTACAAGGCCGTGTTGCCCATCTCGACCGTGCCGTTCTGGACAGCGTCCAGCACTTGCAGCCCGGGGACGATCTCGCCTGCAGCAAATGGCTGGATCATGAAGCGGTTGTCCGTGATCTCTGCAATTCGCCTGCAGAAATATTCCACGCCGCCATAGAGCGTGTCCAATGACTTGGGCCAGCTGGCCACCAGTCGCCATTTCAGCTCAGGCGAGGATTGCGCAATCGCCGGGGCGGCGATTGCTGCGGCTGCGCCGCCGACACCGGCGACACCGACCGTACGGACAAAATTGCGCCTTGTGATCTTCGTCATTTTTCCTCCCAAGTGTTTGTAGAAGTTGCTCCGACATTACCGCATGGGCCTGCCGGTGTATCAGGCAGACTACGCCGTTCCCGATGTCAGGTGAACCCAAACGTTGCGTGCCGTGCGGCCAATCGCCAGAAGCCGGCAGCCAAAGCCGGCAGCCCAGGCGCTCAGCGAGCGCCGGCGATCGGCCGATCCGTGCAGTGCAAAAGGCATCGTTGCGCTGCGATGGCGCGCTCGCCCGTGATCTCGATGCCCGTTACGCCGCGGGCGCGCGACGGATCGTGGTACGGAGGATCGTTTGGCTGCCCAAGGGGCATGCCGGGAACCGCAACAGCTGCAGGAGTCCAATATGCGCGCCCTTCTCGCCTTCGCGATCGTCACGGGTGGCGTTCTCGCCCTGAGTCCAGCCGTGGGAGCGGACACGGTCCGGAAATATCAGCGCAGCGGCGAGCGCCACCACGCGTCCTATGGCTACGCCTACAGCCCTTATTCGCGCTTCACACGCGAGCAGGTCGAATGCGAGCGGGCCCGGCACGAGGACCCGTCCGGCGTCTATGCGGGCTACCCCTGCTGGGCACGCGAGGCCCTCGGCGCCGGCAGCAATCGGGGCACAAGCCGGCGCTAATCCGCAGGCCGGGTTGGCCGCGCAGCGGTCCAACCCGACACGGCGAGCCGAACGTTTCTCATCCACCATATCGGGTTGCGGCCCCTTCGGGCCCGGCCCGAGATGCGCCCTCCTACGCCAGCGCGAGCGCCACGCGCTCCCGCATGGCCTGGTAGGTGAGGTCCAGAAACAGGGGCGTCACAGAGATGTAGCCCGCGTAGACAGCGGCAAGGTCGGTGCCCTGGGCGGCGCTGGAGCGGCGGCGCTCGAAGGCCAGCCAGTAGTAGGCATTGCCCCAGGTGTCGTGGCGCTCGTCGATCTGCAGGAGGCCCGGGTCGCGCCTTCCCTGGACCGTCACCATGGTGCCCTGCACCTCGTCGGGCTCGCGGTCGGGGAAGTTCACGTTCATGGCGCAGGAGGGCATCCACTCCATCGCCAGCAGCTTGCGCAAGAGGTCCGGCCCGTGCGCCAGCGCCGTCTGCCAGCGCACCGACCTGCCCTCGCCAAAGCCGAATCCCTGCGACAGCGCCACCGAGCGGATGCCGAGGATGGTGCCCTCGAAGGCGCCGGCGATGGTGCCGGAATAGGTCACGTCCTCGGCCATGTTGGCGCCGCGGTTGACTCCAGACAGCACCAGGTCGGGCGCCTTGTCCTTGAGGACGTGGCGCACGCCCATGATGACGCTGTCGGTGGGCGTGCCGCGCACGGCGAAGGCGCGGTCGTCGATGCGGCGCAGGCGCAGCGGCTCGTGCAGAGACAGCGAATGGCTGGCGCCCGACTGGTTGGTCTCCGGCGCCACCACCCAGACATCGTCGGAAAGCCGGCCCGCGATCTCGCGTAGCGCGTGCAGGCCGGGCGCGTCGATGCCGTCGTCGTTGGTGAGGAGGATGCGCATGGGGTCCCTGGGTCTCTTGAGGCGCCGACTCTAGCCGCGGCCGGCGCCCGTGTAACGCGTGCCAGCCGCGTGGCCGGCAACCGAGCCCGGCGCCGGTCGCGGATCAGCTCCACGCGGCGGCGGCTTTCGCTGCGGCGGCCGGCTTCCTATGTTGCGACGCAAACATGCCACGAGTTGTGGCACTTACCCGGCCCCTGTTGCAACCGCATGAAGCCCGTCACCATCTACACCACCCGCACCTGCGGCTACTGCCGCATGGCCAAGGCGCTGCTGGCCCGCAAGGGCGCGGCCTTCCAGGAGATCGATGTCACCTTTGATGCTGCGCTGCGCGCCGAGATGACCGCTAAGGCCGGAGGGCGCACCACGGTGCCCCAGATTTGGATCGGCGAGCGGTACGTGGGCGGCTGCGACGACCTCTACGAGCTGGACTACGCGGGCGAGCTCGACCGATTGCTGGCGGATTGATTTGGCGCGCGGCCCGTAGGGCGCAATGCGGCGAAGCGGCATTGCGCCGAGCTGACCTCTCCAATCGCGACCGCAATGGCTGCGGCGAGGCGCATCGGTGCAATGCCGCCGGCGCGGGCATTGGCACCCTACGATTGCCTCTCGATCCGCTTGAGGCCGCCCATGTAGGGCACCAGCGCCTCGGGAATCGCGACGCTGCCGTCCTCCTGCTGGCAGTTCTCCAGGATGGCGATCAGCGTGCGGCCGACGGCCAGGCCGGAGCCGTTGAGGGTGTGGACGTAGCGGTTGTCCTTGGCTCCCTTCGGGCGATAGCGGGCCTGCATGCGCCGGGCCTGGAAATCGCCGCAGTTGGAGCACGACGAGATCTCGCGGTAGGTGTTCTGCCCCGGCAGCCACACCTCGATGTCGTAGGTCTTGCGCGCGGCGAAGCCCATGTCGCCGGTGCTGAGCAGCATGGTGCGATAGGCGAGGCCCAGCCGTTTCAGGACTTCCTCGGCGCAGGCCGTCATGCGCTCGTGCTCCGCCGGGCTCTGTTCCGGCGTGGTGATGGACACCAGCTCCACCTTGGAGAACTGGTGCTGCCGGATCATGCCGCGCGTGTCCTTGCCCGCCGCACCGGCCTCGGCGCGGAAGCAGGGCGAGTAGGCCGTGACGCGGATGGGCAGCTCCGCCTCGTCGCGGATGGATTCGCGCACGAGGTTGGTGAGGGGAACCTCGGCGGTGGGGATGAGCCAGCGCTTACCCATGACCATAGCACCGACACGGGCGACGATGCCTTCGAGTTCCTCAAGGCGCTGCAGTTTGGCGTCCAAGCTCGTCGATAGTCTAGTCGCGACAGCAGCAG
>DATMZP010000656.1:0-2184 GCA_035573595.1 Hyphomicrobiaceae bacterium | reverse complement strand
GGCTCGTAGTTGTAGCCTGGTCCAAACAGATCCTGCGCCCATGGCGGCCAGCCTTGGGCAACGCCCGCATCGCCGCTCGCAAGCAACAGAGCGCCTGCGAGCGACAACACGCCAGCCATCCTGCGCATGGACAAACTCCCTTGAGCCGCTGCCTCCAACCAACAACTCAAGCCGAGGTATGTTCCACGGCCACGGCGCCGATTTGCGCAGCGTGCATTGCTGCCTGGCGGGCCGCGTCGGGGTTCGCCGTGAGAGCCGCTCGGGCGATTTCCCTACGCAGAGCGCTGACACGTCAGGGGTCAAGGCCTGCCGCTGCCAGCGCGCCAGGCTCCGGGGCTGCATCCCATCAGCCGGCGGAAGCGGCGGTTGAAGGTGGAGAGGTCGCCGAAGCCGGCGTCGAAGGCGATGGTCGAGATGGAATAGTCCGAGGTGCGCAGGCGGACCGCGGCGCGGTGGAGGCGCGTGCGCAGAACCAGCTGGTGCGGGGTCATGCCGGCCACCTGCCGGAAGGTGCGCAGGAAATGGTAGCGGCTCATGCCGGCTTCGTGAGCCAGGTCGGCGAGGGCCAGCGGCTCGTGCGCCTCGCCCTCGATGCGGCAAAGCGCGTCCGAGATGCGGCGCTCGTCGCGCCGGCTCGGGGCGGCAGCCGGCTGCGCGCCGTCTGCGAGGGTTGCCGCCACCGCGGCGGCGAGGCGCAGGGCCAGCTCCTCCAGCTCCACGGCGTCCTCCCCGTCGCGGGCGGCCTCGGCGGCGGCGAGCAGCGGCATCAGTGCGGGCACGGGGGGCAGGTGCGGCACGCCGAACGCCGCGCGTCGCGCACCGGGTACGCCGGACACGATGCTCTCCAGCAGCGCCGGCGCGAAGCTGAAGGCGAGGCAGCGGTCGCCGGTGCCGTGCTCGTGCCCGCATTCGAAGCAGGCCCCCGCGTCGCCCAGCAGAATCCCGCCGGGTGCCAGCACGGCCCGACCGCCGCCGGTGCGGTACTGGAACGTGCCAGCAGTCACCGCGGCGATGCTGGCGGTGTCGTGCCGCTCCTCGAAGGGGCGGTCGTGCGGGCCGGCCGTGCAGATCACGTCGCTGACGCCCCAGCCGGGACCGGAGGCCAGCATGCGCGAGGTCAGGGACATGGACGCACTATAGCAATTTTTCCCAAGCGGCAGAGGAGGAGCTGTCGTAACCCTGCGAGGCTCCTGACACGAACCTTCGGGAACCGCAAGATGCTCCAGACCGCCGACAGCTTCATCGACCTCGTGCACAGCGACCGCCCCGCACCCGACCGCGCCGACAAGCTCGGCCTCTACGGCTTTCTCGTGGGTAGCTGGGAGACCACGGTCATCGCCCACGAGGAGAACGGGAGCACGCATACCAACCGCGGCGAGATCCACGCCGGTTGGGTGCTGGAAGGCCGCGCTCTGCAGGACGTGTGGATGCTGCCCGGCAGCGCCGAGCGCACACCGGACGCGCCGCCGCGGCAGCTGCCCGTCACGGGCAATTGGTACGGCACCACGTTGCGCGTCTACGATCCGGGTATCGATGCGTGGCACATCTTCTGGCACAACCCGCCAACGCAGCTGTATACGCGCCAGATCGGGCGGGCGCGCGGCGCCGACATCGTGCAGGAGGGCCGGCACGAGTCCGGCGCGCTCCTGCGCTGGAGCTTCACCAGGATCGAGCCCGATTCGTTCCGCTGGCTAAGCGAAGTCTCCGCCGACAACGGCACCAACTGGCGCCTGCAGGTCGAGGTGCTGGCGCGACGAACGGGGTCAGACCCCTCGCGAGGACGGTGAGCTGAATCCCGAACGTAGAGGCGAGGGGCCTGACCCCGGTATCGCGAAGGACACCCCTATGATCAATCACATCTCGATCGGCGTGCGCGACATCGCGCGGGCGAAGCGGTTCTACGACGCTGCCCTGGCGCCCCTGGGCTACGCTTGTCTCAGCGAATCTTCGGGCTCCCTCGGCTACGGCCGGGGCTCTTCCATCGCCTTCTGGATCAGCGCGGTGGAGCGGCCGGTGCCGTCGGACGCGAGCTCGGGCCTGCACGTCTGCTTCGATGCGCCCACGCGCAAGAGCGTCGACAAGTTCCACGCCGCCGCGCTCAAGGCGGGTGGGCGGGATAACGGCAAGCCGGGGCTGCGCGCCGACTACGGACCGAACTACTACGCCGCCTTCGTCATCGACCCC
>DATMZP010000655.1:0-3677 GCA_035573595.1 Hyphomicrobiaceae bacterium | reverse complement strand
ATGTGTCGGGACTGCGCTAACGGATTATCGCCGTTTCTATCGATGCCGACTTGCTTCCCGCATATCGTTGGTCGACGTCTCAAACTGTCAGGAGTCAACCCGGTCTAGACTGTCAGGAATCAGCCCGGTTCATACCGATTTTCCCCCCACCCTGTCCCTCCCCCACAAGGGGGGAGGGACGCTGCGGCGCGCTCCGTTTCATCAGCGAGGGTCGGCGCAGCCGGCGACCGGCTGACACCGTTACCCCGCCCGGTCGGAGATCTCGATGCGGAAGTGGGTGCCGCGGTCCGTCGGCATCAGGAGGATGGTGCCGCCGTGGGCGGCCACCAGCTCGTGCGCCACGGCGAGGCCGAGGCCCGTACCGCCCTTGCGGGCCGAGCCCTGGAAAGCCTCGAACAGGTGGGCTCGCGCCTTCTCCGGCACGCCGGGGCCGTTGTCGCGCACGTCGACGGTGACGCGGCTGCCGTTGCGCGCGGCCGACACGCGGATATGCCCCTGGAGGCCGCCCGTTCCACCCCCCTCCTGCTGCTCGATGGCCTGCAGGGCGTTGCGGCACAGGTTGCTCAGGACCCGGTAGAGCTGGTCGCGGTCGCCGTCGATGTAGAGGCCGTCGTCGATATCGACGGTCCAGGCGATGCCGTCGTCCCTGGGCAGGCCGAGCCCGTCGCCCACATCGGTCACCAGCGCACGCAGCAGCGTCAATTCGCGGCGCGGCGGCGCCTCCTCGGCGCGCCCGAAGCGGAGCGTGCTCTCGCACAGGCTGATGGCGCGGTCGAGCGAGGCGATGAGCTTGGGTGCGAAGCGCTGCACCGTTGGGTCTTGCAGGCTCCCCAGGCGATCGGAGATCAGCTGGGCGTTGGCCAGCATGTTGCGCAGATCGTGGCTGATCTTGCTCACCGCCAGGCCCAGGGCCGCCAGCCGGCTCTTCTGCTGGAGCGTGTGATGGAGCTCGCTCTGCATGTGGGCAAGGCCGCGCTCGGCGATGCCGATCTCGTCCTTGCGCTGCGACGGCACGATGATGCGGCTCGCATCCTCCGGGTGCTGGCTGAAGCTCAAGATGTTGCGCGTGAGGCGCATCATCGGCGCCACGAGCATGTTGTTGAGGGCGAAGTAGACCAGCGCCGCCGTGATGAAAGAGATGATGATGGAGAGCCCCAGGATGTTGAGGCCGTAGCGGATCATCGCCGCCTTCAGCGCCGACTCCGAGAGGACGATGAGAAGCCTGTCGCCGGGCACCGGCTCGCCGGCCACGGCGATCATGCGATCCCCCTCGGAGAAGAACACCCCCATCGCGTCCCAGATCAGGCGCGCGCGCAGCGCCACGTCGCTCCAGAAGCCGCCGGCCCGGCTGGCGGAGGTGAGGTCGTACCTGGCGCCGATCGGCTCCTGCCGGTCGAACGCCAGCACCATGGTGTGCTGGTCGTTGCGCAACCAGGAGACGGCGTGCACCTGGGCTGTCTTGAGGAGCTCGGTCCGCAGCGGGTCGGGAACCCGGCCCTCGCCCCGGTCCTGGGTGGCGAGCGCGGCGAGCCGGGCCGCGGTCAGACGGTCGGACAGCCAGCTGATGCGGAAGTTCGCCACCGACGGCACGAAGATCAGCACCTCGGCGAGCATGACGAACAGCAGCGTCAAGAGCAGCAGCTTGGCCGAAAGACCAAGCCGCTCTCTGATGCTTCCGAGCATCCGTCTGACCGCCTTGAGGCGGCCCCAGAGCCGGCCGGTCCGGCTCAGGGCCTCCTCGATCATGTCGCGCGGCACACGCCCACCTCGCTGCTCGCCTCGCGTTGCTATCCGAGCCTTGCCAGCCACCCGACGGTTTTGCGCACCAGCGGGCTCGCGGCGGCAGCGGTATAATAGCCGAAAGCGGCCCGCTTGTTGACCTCGGATAATGTTGGATATGGCGAAATCCAATGGGTCATCGCCTTGATGTCAAGACCCTGGGATACGGCCAGCGACCACATCTGGATCAGCTCCCCGGCCTGCTCGCCGACGATCCCCGCCCCCTTGATCCGGCCGCCGGCATCGGTGACGACCTTGACGAGACCGGCGGCGGTGTGCTCGGCGTGCGCCCGGTCGTTCTCGCAGTAGGGCCAGCGGTAGATGCGGATCCGCCCGCCCTGGCGGCGCGCCTCCTCCTCCTTCAGGCCGACATATGCCAGCTCCGGATCGGTAAATGTGACCCACGGAATGATGCCGTCGTGCACGGTTGCCGGCAGGCGGAACAGCAGGCGGCGGATGACGATGCCGGCGTGGTAGTTGGCAACGTGGGTGAACTGCGGGCCGCCGATGACGTCGCCGATGGCCAGCACGCGGCCGTTCGAGGTTGTGAGCCCCTTGCTCACCTTGATGCCGCGCTCGTCGTATTTGACGGCCGCCGCCTCCAGGTTGAGGCCGGAGACGTTGGGCTTGCGCCCGGCGGCAATGAGCAGGTGCGTGCCCTGCACCACGTCCGTCCTGTCGCCCTCCGCAATATGAACGTCAATGAGGCGGGTGCCGCCGCCGATGCGCTCCACGGTCGCGCCCTGACGGATCTGCAGCCCTTCCGCCTGCAGGCGCTTGACGACGACCTCTGAAAGCTCCGGGTCGGCATTGCCCAGCGCCTGCCCGGCCTCGATGACGGTGACGCGGCTGCCGAGCCGCAGGTGCGCCTGCGCCAGCTCCAGGCCCACCGGCCCGCCGCCGATGACGATCAGGTGTCCCAGCTTCTCGCGGTTCTGGAAGATGGTCTCGTTGGTGAAGTAGTCGACCTTGTCGAGGCCGGGGATGGGCGGCACGAGCGGCGACGATCCGGTGGCGACCACGAAGCGCCGCGCCTTGATGCGCTGGTCGCCGGCGAGCAGCGTGTCGCGGGTGATGAAGTGGGCGTTGGCGCGGATCACCTTGACGCCGAGCCCTGTGAACCGCTCCACCGAGTCGTTGGGGGCGACGCCGGCGACGGCGCCCTGGACATGCTCGCACACCGCGGCGGGATCGATGGAGGGGTCGACCGGCCCGATGCCGAACGGCGCCGCCGTGCGCATGAGATGTGCCCGCCGCGCCGCCGCGATGAGCGCCTTGGAGGGCACGCAGCCGTAGTTGAGGCAGTCGCCGCCCATCTTGTGCTTCTCGACCAGCACCACGGAGACGCCGAGCTGGGCGGCGGCCGCCGCCACCGAAAGCCCTCCAGGCCCGGCACCGATCACGCATAGGTCGAAGCGAGTCTCAAGGCCCGGCAGGCTGCCTGTTCTGGCGGTGCTGGCGGCGAGGGGCGCGCCGTCGCCCTTGCCGGCCTGGCGCAGCCACCGCCATCCGACCGCCCGGTGACTTGGCCGGTGACTTGGCCGGTGACTTGGCAAGTCACCTGGCAGGTCACCTGGCCGCGCCATGGCTCTTCCTCCGTCTCTTCCACCTCTTGAGGCCGACTGGCATCAGGGCGACCAAGCCCACCAGCACCAAGGCCAGCACCAGCTCCCTGGTGAGAAGCGAGCTGACATGGAGCTTGAACGGGCAGGCCTCGGCGCCCCTGGCGGCAACGCATGCGATATGCGCACTCTTGGCCGCCATGATGACGCTATCGAGGCCGGCTCCGGCGGTGGCGAACGCAAATGTGGCGGGAACAATGCCGATGACCGTGCCGAGCACGAAGGTCTTGAGCGGCACGCCCAGCACCGCGGGCGCGATGTTCACGAACCAGAACG
>DATMZP010000654.1:0-3395 GCA_035573595.1 Hyphomicrobiaceae bacterium | reverse complement strand
AGGCGGCCAAAGTGGTGGAGCTCGCAACGCGCGACCGGTTCTCCAAAAACGAGGCGACCGCCTATGCGTTTGCCCACCAGAAGGGCATGCAGATCCGCGCTGTAACGGCCGATCAGGTCGCCGAGTGGCGCGCCTGCAGCGCCGGCGTGCTTGAGGACTATATGAATGCCGGCAGCGACCTCGCACGCCGCCTGCTCGCAGCCTACGGCAAGCTCCGAGCCGATCCCTGCTGCACATCCGGCCCGAATCTCAGCCCGTTCTACCGGCGCTGAGGCTGCGCTGCGCGCGAGCTTGCCAGGTCTACTGGTCAGCGGCCTCAGACGCCGCGTTTGTTGCCCCACGCCAATACATGAAGCTGCGGCAGCACCTTCACGCCAAACCAGCGGTCCGCGGTCACCTTGCCGGCGAGCCAGCGGAAGCGCTGGAGAAGATCGTCGATGTTGGCTTCGCCGGGAAGCGCGCGGCCGGCGGCACCTGACGAGAGGGGGTTGCCGACCTGCAGATATGCTGGCAGTTCCGGGTAGCGCGCGCCCAGCGTCCGCGCATAGTTGTAGTCGGCATCGTCGAAGACGACGATCTTGAGGACGCAGCGCGGTCGCCCTCTCGCCGCCTTGAGGCACGCATCGAGCGCGTCCAGGTCAACCGTCATGCCGGCGGACGGAGGCTTGGGACTCAGAATCAGCCAGTCGAGCTCCGCGAACCACGGTTGTGGCACGCTGCCCTGGGTCTCCAGCGCAAAGCTGTGACCGCTCTCGCGGCCGACCGCGATGAGCGGCGCCAGGGGCTGCAACGCGGGATTGCCGCCGGAGAGCGAGACGAGCACCGGCTCGCCTCCGGCCAGCTCGTTCACGCGGCCCACGATGGCCGCCGGCGTCATCGCCGTCCATTGATCGCGATGCTCGGGCAGCACCGCGTAGAGCGTATCGCACCACGCGCAGCGGTAGTCGCAGCCGCCGGTGCGCACGAACACGGAAGGGGAACCCATGAGCGGCCCTTCGCCCTGGATGGTCGGCCCGAAAATCTCGCTGATGCGGATGCGGTCCTTCATGACCCGCCTTCATCGCCCGCCTTCATGGCCCGGTTTCATGGCCTGTATTCGGCCCAGGTGCTCGGCGTCTCGCTCACCCGCACGGCGACCACCTCCGGCCAGCGCGCCCGGCACCAATCGTAGAGCCACTGGCTGAGGACCTCGGTGGTGGTCCTGTCATGGCCGAGCACGTCGTTCAGATGCCGATGATCGAGCGTCGCGTTGATGAAGTCTCGCAGCGCCGCAAGCTCGCGAAAGTCGCGCACGAAGCCTGCAGCATCGAGGGTCGCTGACTGCAGGACGACCTCGACCTCGTAGTTGTGACCGTGCAGCCGCGCGCACGGATGCGTTGCGGGCAGGCCGCCAATGATATGCGAGGCGGAGAACGCGAAGCGCTTGGCGATCGTGTACACGGCCGCCCACCTCAGGACATGAAAGCGAGTCCGCCGAGGCGGACGGCAAGCGTTGTCACCAAAGGCTCCTTGTTTTGACCGGGTAGGCTGCGACCGGGTCGGCACCATCGCCGACGCTTCGCTGCGCCTCGCCTGCTCAAGCCGGGGCAAAGCGCGCGAAGGACGGCGATCTCCGCCGTCGGCCGCACAGAAAGACCGTTCCTCGACGGATGTCAACAGCAGCCGCCGACGGCGGGAGCGCGGCACGGGCCAAGATGACGCTGCCGTCTCCCGGAGCCTGAGCGCACAAGACCGCCGACGCGATTATGCTCCACGGCACAGGTGCGCGTCACCAGATTGCCGCCGCAGGCCCGAACAACAGCCACGTTGATCGCGTTGGGTGCCAGGCCCCAACCCCGCCGGAGTCCTCCTTGCTGCGCACCTGGACCCTCGCTGCCGCACTTCTGTGCCTCACGGTGCCGGCCGGTGCGGAGGAGCGCAGCAGTTCCTGGAGCAGCGAAAGGATGCGCCTGCGACCGCCGCCCCGGGTGCCGACCGACGGTGACGAGCTGCACGGCAACTGCGCCGGGCTCACGGTGATGACCAGGACCCGCATCGAGTGGCTCAAGACGAGCGAGGAGAAGGCAGCCCAGCAGCGGTGGCCGCCCCCTTCGCCGATGGCGCAGTGGGCAAGCCGCCCGGCCGGCGGAGACATTGCCCGGCAGCGGGAACACATCGCCCAGCTCAATGCCGCTCTCGCCGCCAAGGGATGCCCGACCCTGGACGTGGACGCCGAGCTCCGAAGCGCGCCTGCCTCGTCCGGGGCGCGGGCCAGGACCAGGTAGCCCCCTCAGGACAGCAGGAGACAGTCCCCTAGGGGGTCGTTTCCATTCTCCATCGCTATTTCGGCTTGAAGACTTGCAATGTCGCGACCGACTGCGGCAACGGCGACAACCCGGCCCCCGCGCTTGTAGCGCACGAGACAGTCCCTGGCCCCAAGATCGCCCTCAATGACCACCTCGTCCCAGCTTTCGGCGTGACCGACGTAGTTGATCCGAGCCTCGTAGTGCTGGCTCCAGAAGAACGGCACCGCGGTGAACTTCTCGCACGCGCCCAGCATATTCCGCGCGGCGGTCTGCCCCTGACGCTGGGCCACCACCCAGTGCTCGACGCGAATACTGTTTGCGCTGTGCGGGTCTGGCCAGCGGGCGATGTCGCCCGCCGCGAAGACCCCGGGCACGCTCGTCTCCAGGTACGCATCCACGACCACGCCGCGGTCCACCGCCAGGTCCGCCTTCTCGGCCAACGCGACGCGCGGGCGGACGCCGACACCGGCGACGACAAGGTCGGCCTCGATCGCGCCGCCGCTCTTGAGCACCAGCCGCCGGCCGTCGACGGCGCTGGCATGGTCGCCCAGGTGAAAGACGACACCTTGCTCCGCGTGCAGCGCGTGCACGAGGTCGCCCAGCTGCGCCCCCAGCACCCGTTCCATCGGTCGCGCCTCCGGCGCCACGACGTGGACCTCGAGCCCGCGTGCCCGCAGGGCGGCTGCGACTTCAAGCCCGATGAAGCCGGCGCCCAGGACGACGGCACGCTGAGCGGTGCTGGCGCGCGCGATGATGGCGCGGCAATCGGCCAGCGACCGGAGTGTGAGCACGTGAGGCTGGTCGGCGCCCGGAATCGAAAGCCGCACCGGCTCAGCACCGGTCGCCAGCAGCAGCCGGTCGTAGGCAATCCTGTCTCCACTCGACAAGGCAACCTGGCGACTGCGCACGTCGATGTCGGCCACAGTCGCCTTCAGCCGCAGGTCTATGCCATTCTCGGCGTAGAAGGCCTCTGGCCGCAGTGGCACCCATTCTTCCGGCGCGTTGCCGGCCAGATAGTCTTTCGACAGATTCGGCCGGTCCACGGGCGGCGCGTCCTCGCTGGCCAGCATGACAAGATGGCCACCGTAGCCCTGGCGGCGTAGCATTTCC
>DATMZP010000653.1:0-3519 GCA_035573595.1 Hyphomicrobiaceae bacterium | reverse complement strand
AGCTCGCCGGCGTCGCGCCAGGAGACGTTGATGACGGGCCGCTTCCCGCGCCCCCAGGTCTCGTCGGCTGGCTTCTGGGTGCAGGCACCCTCGGCGGCGCAGGCGTCCCACTGGGCGAAGGTGACCTCGTACTTGCCGATGGCGAACGACGGCGTCGTCACCTTGCGCTGCGGGCCTTCATTGCTGCCGCGGCCGATCTCGCTCTCCGGCGAGCCCATCATGAACGAGCCGGCCGGCACGACCACCATCTCCGGGCAGGCCGGGCAATCGCGGAACGTGCGGCTCGGCGCGTCCGTCTGCCTCCTCTGAGCCCCGGCGTGTGAGGAAAGAAGCACCAACAGCGCCAGTGTCACTACAGCGCGCACCATGGGATTCGTGTTGCTCTCCTCAACGCCAGCGGATGATCTGCGGAGGCATTCTTGTAGCGCCGCGGATGCCTTAAGAAAAGACGCCACTTGCCGTTACGGCTTACAGTTTTCCGCGACGGTCCATTGTGGCACGAGCGTGTCACGCCGAGCCTTCTGGTTGAGCCATCAACCTAAGCCGGACTCAGCGCCGCCAGCGCATCGTGAGGGCGGCGAAAGCGCGGATGCGGGTCTCACGCCTGCGACGACAGCAAGCCGCAGGCGGCCTGCCGCATTTCAGGGCAGAGTGGCGCCGCGTCGCTCGGCCGACGCCCAAAACTCCAGCCCGGAAGCCCTGTCATGCGCCCCACGCACCCGCTGGTGATCTTCGCTGCCGGCTTTCTCATCCTGTTCGTCGGCGGCGGGGCGCGATTTGCCATCGGGCTCACCCTGAAGCCGATGGTGGAGGAGCTGGGCTGGGTGCGCGGCGAGGTGGGCCTGGCCGTTTTCGCCTACCTCGTCGTCTCGGCCGTCGCCACCTATCTCGCCGGCCGGCTGGCGGACCGTGCTGGCCCCAGACTGCTGCTCAACGCCGGGGTGGCCATGAGCGGGCTCGGCATCGGCCTCATGTGCCTGGTGGCCGAGCCCTGGCACGCGGTGCTCTTCTACGGGGTCGTGTTCGCCGTCGGCAACGGCATGGCCTCGCTGACGCCGGTGGGCGTGATGGTCACGCGCGCCTTCCCCGGCCGCGCCGGGTTCGCCAACTCGGCCGTCATCTCGGGCATGTGCCTCGGCCAGCTGGTGATGATCGCCGCGCTCGCGGCGCTGCTGGCGCGGATCGGCTGGCGCTCGGTATTCGTCTGGCTCGGTGTTGCGCATCTGGTGCTGATCCCGTTCCTGCTGATGGCGCTGCCGCGACGCATCGAGCGTGGCGGGCCGGTGGCCGCCAACGGCGGGCTCGGCGTACGCGAGGCTGCGCGGACGCGCGCTTTCTGGCTGTTGCTGGCGGTCTATGCCATCTGCGGCTTCGATGACTTCTTCGTCGCCACCCACGTGGTGGCCTTCGCCCAGGACCGCGGAGTGGACGGGATGCTGGCCGGCAATCTCCTCGCCTTCATGGGGCTGACGGGGCTGCTGGGCCTGCTCGCTACCGGCCTCGTCAGCGACCGCGCCGGTCCGGTGTGGACGTCGGCCTTTGCGTTTGCTGCGCGCGTGGCGGTGTTCGGCCTGATTGCCGTCGATCAGTCGACGGTCTCGATCGCGGTGTTCGCCCTGGTGTTCGGCGCCACCTTCATGGTGACGGCCCCCATGACGGTGCTGTTCGTGCGCGACCACTTCGGCATGAAGCACCTGGGTGCGCTCACCGGCCTCATCACCATGGTGCACCAGATCTTCGGCGGCATCGGCGCCTGGGGTGGAGCGCTCATCTTCGACGCCACCGGCAGCTACGACGCCGCCTTCGTGCTGGCGCTCGCCGTCTCCGCCCTGGCCCTGACGCTGACACTGGGGCTGCGGCGCACGGCGTAGGTTGTCACGCTCAGTGTCGTGCCGGATCGGCCAGTCGTCGGCACGCGCCGCTGCAACTCACGCCTCGTTCCGCTCCGCTTCACTCCGCGCGGCCTGCGGCATTGTCGCCGTCCCGTCACGGCGGTCGGGTGGAGGCGCCGTGACGACGGGCGGTTGTGGCTCCAGCCTCATCGTCCGCACCGCTCCGAAGCGCCGGTTGAGACGCTGCATGAGCCGGCGGTAATCGTGGTAGTTCACCTCCAGACGGTGGCGGTCGGAGGCGACGAAGGTGCGGGCGCCGGCGCGGACGGCCTGCGCGGCGAGCATCCTGCGAAACGAGCGGGCACGGTCGGGCGCGTGCGTGCCGGCGACGATCAGGTTGGCGATCAGCTGGCCCTGGTAGTCGGCCAGCCGCCACATGCTGCCGTTGGCCTGGGCGAGGCCCGCCGCGAACAGGCCCTCGTGCTCGGGGTGAACGACGTTGAAGATGAGGCGCGGGCGTCCGTCCTCGGCGTAGATCAGGTCCTCGTCGATGTAGGGGATGACGGGCTGGTAGCCGGTGGCGAAGACGATGGTATCGAGCATCTCGGCGGTGCCGTCCTTGAACAGCACGCGGTCGCCCTCGTAGCCCGCGATCTCCGGCTTTACGACGAGATCGCCGTGCGCCACCAGACGCGGGATCTCGTCGGTCATGGTGGGGTGGGCCTCATCGATGCCGTAGTCGGGGTCGGGCAGGCGGTAGCGCGAGGGCGGGCCCTGCACCAGCCACAGCACCCCTTGGAACAGCCATCGCCGCACGGCGCGGGGCATCGGCACCATCTCCGCGTATGAGATGACATCGCCGGTGGGGAAGCCCAGGATGAATTTGGGCACGAACCAGTAGCCGCGCCGGATGCTCAGGTACACCTGGGAGCCGCCGTGCACGGCATCCGCGACGATGTCGGCCGCGGAGTTGCCGCAGCCCACCACCAGCACCCGCCGGTCGCGCAGCTGCTTGGGGGTCCTGTAGGCGCGCGAGTGGATGATCTCGCCGTTGAAGGTGCCGGGATAGACCGGCATGCGCGGGGTATCGTGGTGGCCGCTGGCAATCACCACGCCGCGGTAGATGCGGGGCTCACTTTCGCCGACGACGGTCACGGCCCACGCGCCGTCGCGCTGCGGCGCGACCGAAGTCACGGATTTACCGAATTGGATATGGTCGAGCAGCCCGAAGGCCCGGGCAAAATCCCGGAAATAGCCGAGGACGCGGATGTGGCTCGGATACTCCGGGTAGTCCTCGTCCAGCATCGGCAGGTCGTCGTAGCCGGTGGAGCTGATGGAGGAGATGAGGTGGGTGCTCTCGTAGACCACCCCGCTTGGCGTGGCGATGTTCCACAGCCCGCCGATGTCCTGCTCACGTTCCAGGCAGTCGAAGGGAATGCCGCGCTGGACGAAATTCTTCGCCACCGCGAGCCCCGAGGCCCCGGCGCCGATGATGCAATAGCGGAGATTGCGACTGGGCTGCATGACCGGCGCAAAGCATTATCCGTGTTCCCTCTGGAACTCCAGCCATGCCGTCAAGGTTGCGGTGCCGCACCCGGGGATGGGGTCAGACCCCTCGCCCGGGCCGTCGTGTCTCGCAACGCAGGTCGAGGCGAGGGGGCTGACCCCGGCGCCCACGCGCCGTTCC
>DATMZP010000652.1:0-3675 GCA_035573595.1 Hyphomicrobiaceae bacterium | reverse complement strand
AAACACCTTGCGCAGCCGTTCAACCTTCAATTACGCCGACATAAACTCTCCTGGTCTCCCTCTCCCCAGGAATGAGGAGAGGGAACACTAAGCGCTCCTACTGCCGATAGCCGTAGGTTTTGTTCCACTCCTCGATCCAGCCGGCCTGCAGCTGCACGAACTGCTGATAATCGGGCACCCACACCTTCACCACCTTGGGATCGAAGCCCTCCGGATAGAACGGGGCTTTGCGCAAGGACGTGAGGTTGCCAAGCTCCTTAATCATGAAGGCCTGGCCCTCTTCCGACAGGCACCAGTTGAGGAACAGGCGGGCGGCATTGGGATGGGCGGCCGTCTTGGGGATGCCGGCGGCGAACGGGGTGACGGGTGCGCCCTCGGGCGGGAAGAAGATCTCGATCGGCGCGCCGTCCTTTTTCTTCGGGTAGATGGTGTTGTAAAGCAGCGGCGCGATCACGACCTCGCCGCGCACCAGCGCATCCGACAGCGGTGCGTTGGAGGGGAACAGCACCGGCTGCGTCGCCGCCTGCTTCTTCCAGTAGTCCTCGCCCAGCACCTGGCGCTCGAACATCGAGCGCGTCCAGGTGGTGCCGCCCGATGGGGCGAAGACCTGGCCGATTTGCTTGTTGCCATATTCGGGCTTGGTCAGATCCATCCAGGACTTGGGCGGGTTTTTCACCAGTTCGCTGTTGTAGGCGATCGACCAGACCAGGGTGATGCGCGGCCACAGCTTTGGCGAGGCCTGGGCCTCGGGCAGGTAGTCGGCGGCGTTGGGCGGGGTGTAGTCTATGAACAGCTCTTCCATGCCGGCGAGCAGCGCGCGATCGGAATGGTCGAGCACGTCGGCGCGCAGCTTGCCGGCGGCGGCCTCGGTTTTCACGCGGGTGATGAGCTGGCCGCCGGGCGCGCGCAACAGCTCCACCTTCACGAAGGGGAAGCGCTTGTTGAAGGCGTTGATGACGACTTGCTCAACCTCGGCGACGTTGGCCGTGTAGAGCACCAGCGCGCCTTCCTTCTTGGCGGCCTCGATCAATTCGTCAGAGCCGAAGGTCTGAGCCGACAAAGGTGGGATGCGAAACGCGGTGGCGGCCAATCCGGAGGCGACGGCAGCAACGAACTGCCGGCGGGTCCTACAACTCCTGTGCATGGGCAGGTCCACTCCCTTCGTTATTTAACTTTTCCCCGTCTCATCCCGTGCGGCCGATGTCGCCGCTGCGGGTGCCACCGCGCGAAATCAAGTGCGCGATGCCGATCAGGACGCCGAGCAAAACGGTTTGCACCAGGCTGAAGGCGGCGGTGATGCCGACATTGCCGCCCTCGTAGTAGTCGAGCAGCAGCACGGCCATCACCATGGTCTTGCTGGTATAGAGAAAGAGCGAGGAGCCAAGCTCGCGGATCGCCAGGATGAACAGCAGGGTCATGGCGGCAATCACGCCGGGACGCGCGAGGGGGAGCACGATGGAGCGGATGGTGCCGATCAGGCCGCGGCCGCAGATCCAGGCGGCCTCCTCCAGTTCGCGGTGGATCTGCAAGAGCGAGGTGGAGAGCGCCTTGACCGTATCGGGCAGGAAGCGGGCGATGAAGGCGAGCGCCAGGATCCAGATGGTGCCGTAGAGCCCGCCGGGCAGACCGATCCAGGCCCACAGGTAGGCGACGCCGACGACGAGACCGGGAATGGCGACGGGCAGCGTGGAGACCACGTCGATGCCGCGGCGACCGGGCAGGCTGGTGCGGTTGACGGTGTAGCCGATGGCGAAGGCGAGCACGCCGCCGAGCAGCGCGGTGATGAGGCCGACCTCCATGGTGTTGAGGATCGAGCGTAGCGCCAGGGGATTGGCAAACAGGCGCTCGAAGTGCACGAGGCTGTACTGCTTCTCATCGAACAGGCTGGCTAAGCCGCGGATGAACAGGAACTTGCGGAAGGCGGCAACGATCAGGGCCAGCGTCGGCAGCACGACGACGACGAACAAGTAGACGACCGCCAGGCCCAGCGTGAAATAGCGCCAGTGGCCGAGGTTGAGCAGCGCCGGGCGGAAGGACTTGCCGGCAACGGTGGTGTAGCTGCGCCGCGAGATGGCGAGCTGCTGCAGCCAGACGAGGACCCCCGTCACGACCATCAGAATAATGGCAACGGAGGCCGCCGTGCTGTAGAGCGGCGGCGACCAGTTGGTGAGCTTGAAGATGTAGGTGGTGAGCACGGGAATGTCGCCGGGCGTGCCGAGCACGGCGGGGATGCCATAGATGCCGAGCATGACGATGAACGACAGCAGCATGCCCGAGACGATGGCGGGCGCGATCAAGGGGAAGGTGACGGTCAAAAGCGTGCGCAGCGTCGTGGCGCCGGTGACCTCGGCCGCCTCCTCCAGGGCCGGGTCCATGTTGCGCAGCGCCGAGGCCGTGAACATGTACACGTAGGGCGCGTAGTAGATCCCGAAGATGCAGATCAGGCCGCCCATCGAGTAGACGTTGAACCGCCACTCGATGCCCATGGCGCCCAGGAAGACGTTGAGCAGGCCCGTACGCGGCGAGGCCAGGATCGACCACGCCACCGCGGCCACCAGCGGCGGCACGAACAAGGGCAGCATGCTGGCGGCGGCAATGAAGCGCTTGCCGGGCGTATTGGTGCGCACCACCACCCACGAGAAGGTCAGCCCGATGACGACCGCCAGCGCCGTGCCGCCGGCGCAGGCGATCAGCGAGTTGGCGAGCGCCAGGTGCACATTCGGGTTGCCGAGAACCGTGATGAAGTTGTCGAGCGACAGATTGAAGATGCCGAAACCGTCGACCACGGGATTGGTGTTGGTCAGCGCGCCGAGCAGCAGCATGGCCACCGGATAGGCGACCAGGAAGGCCAGCACGACGAACAGCGCGCCCGACCACAGCCAGCCGATCAGCGCACCCGCGCTGCGCCCGCGCCGGGAGTCCCGGCGCTGGCCGGTCAGCTCAGAGGTCGCTGATGCGTAAGCGGCCGTATCTGCAGCCAAACCCTTCCTCCCTGGGGCGTCTCTCCCGACCGGGCGCCCTTTCGGCCGGCGCCTCTATTTGTTGGGCTTATGCGTAGCACACAATCGGCCGGAGCGGCATCCGCGTAGATTTGCGGGTGTCAGATTGGTGAAGGCCGGTCAGGCCCGTTCCCCGCGCCCTGCGGCGGCCCAGCTGTTCGCCGGCTGCGCGGGGCGGTACTGTAAGCCGAATGCCTTCATGACAACGGAGAGTTTCACATGCTGCTCGACGGCAAGGTTGCCATGGTCACGGGTGCATCGCAGGGCATCGGCCGCGCCTGCGCCGAGCGGCTGGCGCGCGAGGGCGCCCGCCTGGTGCTGTGTGACGTCGACAGCGGGCAAGGCCAGAGCGCGACCGCCGCCATCGCCAAGACCGGAGCCAAGGCCGTCTTCGCTGCCTGCGACGTAAGCAAAGCCTCGGATGTCGGCAGAGCCGTTGCTGCCGCGCTCGACGCCTACGGCCGCATCGACGTGCTCGTCAACAATGCCGGCGTGCTAGACGATGCGCCGTTCCTCGATCTGCCGACCGAGGAGTTCGACCGCATCATCGGCGTCAATCTGCGCGGCGCATTCCTGATGGGCCAGGCGGTAGCGCGCCAGATGGTCAAGCAGGGTATCCCCGCGTCCGGCTCGGCCTCGCGCCCGCAGGCCGGCGCCATCGTCAACATGAGCTCGG
>DATMZP010000651.1:0-4679 GCA_035573595.1 Hyphomicrobiaceae bacterium | reverse complement strand
ACCGGACGATGGCGAGGTGCTCGACGTTGGCTGCGGCACGGGCAACCTGGCAGCGGAGGTTGCGCGACGAGAATCCAATCGTGCCGTGACCGGTGCGGATCTCTCGGAGTCCTATCTCGCTTTCGCCCGCGCACGCCACGGCACGCTCAACGCGCATTTCCAGCATTGCGACGCCGCAGAGCTCCCTTTCGCCAGCGGGAAATTTGGCGCCTCCCTCGCCCAGCTTGTGCTGACGTTTGTGCCCGACCCCAACAAGGTCGTGGCACAGATGGCGCGCGTTACACGACGGGGAGGTGTGGTCGCGGCCGCGGTCTGGGATTTCTGTGGAGGCTTGGTCTACCAGCGGCTCTTCTGGGATACCGCTGCCGCCATCGACCCGTCAGCCGGCCCCGCGAGGGACCGGCTGTTTGCGCACCCCTTGAGCCAGCCGGATGCCTTGGGCGCACTCTGGACGGCCGAGGGCCTGGCCGAGATTGCGGTCGGCTCCCTGACCATGCGCATGGATTTCCGGAGCTTCGCGGACTACTGGGAGCCCCTGCTCGGCGGCCAGGGCCCCGTGGGCGTCTACGTCACGGGGTTGCCGGCCGGACAGCGGGACCGGCTGCGCGCGGCAGTGAGGGATGCATATCTCGCGGGCCGACCCGATGGCCCCCGCTCACTTGCGGCGACGGCCTGGGCTGTCCGGGGTATCATTCCTTGATCCGATCTCGCTGCTGGCTCTCACGTGCGCGGCCGCGCCGCAAACTTTGGTCCGTGGGTACGGCGCGAAGCTGAGGTTAAGTGCCTGAAACGAGGCTCCCAAGGGCCGCCTTTGCCAGCGGGTCGAGGCCGGCGCCGGATGGCGAAGGCCTTGGCGATCTGGTTCGCCATCATGACCAGCTTCTCAGGCTGCATGCTCGATCTCGATCGTGGTCTCGTCCGTGAGGCTCGGCGCCTCTGCCGCCCCGGCGATGCGGTGCGGGTGCGTGAACACCTCGAAGCCGTCGGCGCGCGCCACCGCCACCAGCGTGATGCCGGACCGCTCGGCAGTCTCAAGCGCCAGCGCGGTGGGCGCGGAGATGGCGACCAGGACAGGCGCGCCGGCAACGGCAGCCTTCTGCACCATC
The DNA here is from genome assembly GCA_035573595.1 of Hyphomicrobiaceae bacterium. Classification (GTDB taxonomy): domain Bacteria; phylum Pseudomonadota; class Alphaproteobacteria; order Rhizobiales; family Hyphomicrobiaceae; genus AWTP1-13. The sequence continues at coordinate 3,573 of DATMZP010000651.1, read as the reverse complement.
TCGACCGACACGCGGCTCGTGAGCAGCACGATGCCCTGGCCGGCTTCGACGCGCTGCCGGTGCAGGCGGCCGATCAGCTTGTCGAAGGCGTTGTGGCGGCCTACGTCCTCGGTCAGGGCCACCAGCCCGCGCGTGCTGGTCCAGAACGCGGCCCCGTGCACAGCGCGCGTGCGCTGGTGCAGCGCCTGCGCGGGTGGGAGCGCCGCGAGGGCGGCGGCGATCTCCGGACGGGCCAACGCTCACGCGCGGACAGGCGGGCACGGCAGCCTCCAGGCTCTCCACGCCGCATAGGCCGCAGCCCGTCGGGCCGGCGATGCGGCGGCGACGCTCGGCGAAGTTGCGGCCGTGGTCGGGGGTCAGCCACAAGCGCAGCTCGATGCCCTTTTGTTGCCGCACCACATCGAGACTCGCGATCTCGCCGGCTGCCGCGACGATGCCCTCGGAGAGACTGAAGCCGACGGCGAAGTCCTCAGGTCTGCAGGCGACGCGGGAGGCGATGCGCATCTAGTCGCCGTCCTTGCCGCCGCGCTGCTCGGCGTCGTGCGGATGAATCTCCAACCGGTCCTCCTCGTGCCACATCACGTTGGCCGTGCGTCGCGTCTGGGCACCGACGTTGTACTGCGACAGGATGCGCCCCGTTGTGAGCAGCAGGGGGTAGCGCGCGCCCGCACGCTCGTCGGTGGGCACATACTCGGTGAGCATGAACTTGCCCTTGCCGCGCGCGAACGCGATGGCGTGCATCACCGGTGAGCCCTGCGGGTTGGCGTCGTTGCAAGGCCACTGCACGGAGCCCAGCTCGTCGAGCTTGGCGTAGCTTGACGCCGGTGAAGGTGGGCGTGAGCCGGGCGATCTCGTCCATGACCTGGCTGGGGTGCGTGTAGCTCCAGTCGAGGCCCACCGCCTGGGCGATGAGCTGGGTGATCTCCCAGTCGGCATAGCCGTTCAGCGGGCTCATGGCGCGGCGCACGGGCTGCATGCGGCGCTCCGCGTTGGTGAAGGTGCCGTCCTTCTCCAGGAAGGTGGAGCCGGGCAGGAACACGTGGGCGTAGTTGGCGGTCTCGTTGAGGAACAGGTCGTGCACCACCACGCACTCCATGGCGGCGAGACCGGCCGAGGCATGGGTGGTGTTGGGGTCGGACGGCAGGATGTCCTCCCCCTGGATGTAGATGGCCTTGAACAAACCGTCGACCGCGGCGTCCAGCATGTTGTTGATGCGCAGGCCGGGCTCGGGGTTCAGCCGGGTGCCCCACAGTGCCTCGAATGTTGCGCGCACCGTCTCATCGCCGACATGGCGGTAGCCCGAGAGCTCGTGCGGGAAGGAGCCCATGTCGCAGGAGCCCTGCACGTTGTTCTGTCCGCGCAGCGGGTTCACGCCTACGCCGGGACGGCCGAGCTTGCCGGTGGCCATGGCGAGGTTGGCGATGGCCATCACCGTGGTGGAGCCTCGGCTGTGTCCTGCAGCTCGCAGTCGCCGTTGGCAGCGCAGGTCAGGCAGTCGAGCGGATGGTCGGAGATGTAGAGCTCCATCACGCCGCGGCGGATCTCCTTGAGCCGCCCGCTCTGGGTGTGCACGACGATGCCCTCCGCCACCGGCGTGGTGCAGGAGGCCGGCGTGCCGTTGCGGCCCTCGATCTCGACCAGGCAGAGCCGGCAGGAGCCGAACGCCTCGATGCTATCGGTGGCGCACAGCTTGGGGATCTGCGTGCCCATCTCCATGGCGGCGCGCATGATCGAGGTGCCCTCCGGCACGGTCACCTTGGTGACCGTCGATGGTCAGCGTGACGGTCTCGGTAGAGCGCGAGGCGTGCCGTAGTCGATCTCTTTGATCAGCGACATGGAGTCCTCGGGGGTCCTGGTGGGGCCTTACTCGGCGGCAGCCGTGGCGACGGGTGCCGGAAATCCTCGGGGAAATGCTTGAGCGCGCTCATGACGGGATAGGGCGTGAACCCGCCCAGCGCACACAGGGAGCCGAATTTCATGGTCTAGCAGAGATCGGCAACCAGAGCGAGGTTGGCCTCCGCACCGCCGCCGGCGACGATCTTGTCGATGGCCTCGGCCCCGCGCGTCGAGCCGATGCGCCAAGGTGCACTTGCCGCAGCTCTCCACCGCGCAGAACTCGAAGGCGAAGCGCGCCTGGCGCGCCATGTCGACGGTGTCGTCGAAGACCACCACGCCGCCGTGGCCGATGAGGCCGTCGCGCGCCGCGAACGCCTCGTAGTCGAAGGGCGTGTCGAAGAGGGCGCGCGGGAAGTAGGCGCCGAGCGGTCCGCCCACCTGCACGGCCGTCACGGGCCGGCCCGAGGCGGTGCCGCCGCCGATGTCCTCCACCAGATCGCCCAGGGTGACGCCGAACGCCGTCTCGAACAGGCCGCCGTGCCTGATGTTGCCGTCGAGCTGGATCGGCATGGTGCCGCGCGAGCGGCCCATCCCGTAGTCCGCATAGGCCTTGGCGCCCTCGGCCAGGACGAATGGGGCGGCCGCGAGCGAGAGCACGTTGTTGATGACCGTGGGCTGCCCGATCAGGCCCTTGTGCGCCGGCAGCGGCGGTTTCGCCCTCACCACGCCGCGCCGGCCCTCCAGGCTCTCCAGCAGCGCCGTCTCCTGGCCGCAGACATAAGCGCCGGCCCCGGTGCGGACCTCGATGTCAAACGCTTCGAGTCGGCCACGCCGGTGCCAAGCAGACCCGCCCGGCGCGCTATGGCGATGGCCGCCTTCAGCGCTGCGATGGCGTGCGGGTACTCGGAGCGAACGTAGATGAAGCCCTTGGTGGCGCCCACGGCCAAGCCGGCGATGGTCATGCCCTCGATCAGCAGGAAGGGGTCGCCTTCCATCAGCATGCGGTCGGCGAAGGTGCCGCTGTCGCCCTCGCCAACAAGCTGGGCGACACCCACCTGTTGGAGGATCGCCGCAGAGGACCCGTGCAGACCTACTTGAGCGTCTCGAACAATCCCTGAAACAGCCGGGTCCCGGGCTCTACGGAGGAGACGAGCAGGTGCTCCTGGTGGGTGTGGGCGCCGTCGCCGTCCACGCCCAGGCCGTCGAGGGTCGGCAGGCCCATGACGGCGGTGAAATTGCCATCGGAGCCGCCGCCGGTGCGCGGGCCACTCTCCAGCGTGAGCCCCAAGGCAGCGGCCACCGCGGTGGCCTTGTCGAACAGCACGTCGATGTGCGGGCCACGCTCGAACGGCGGCCGCAGCATGCCGCCGGTCACCCTGATCTCCACATCCGGGTCGGGCGCCTTCAGAGCGTGGAACCGGGCCTCCAGCTCCCTGGCCGAGGCCAGGTCGAGGATGCGCATGTCGGCGTTGATGCGGCAGTGCTCCGGGATCACGTTGACGCCGGTACCACCGCTGACGAGGCCGACGTTGGTGGTGATGCCGCGGGCGTAGTCGGTGAAGCCCTCGATCTCCAGGATGATGTGCGCCATCGCGCGGATGGCGCTGCGGCCCTTGTCGTGGGCTGCGCCGGCATGGGCGGGGCGGCCGTGCGCCTCGATCAGGAACCGCCCGGTGCCTTTCCGGGAGGTGACCACCCGGCCGCCGTTGCGCTTCGGTTCGGTGACGAGCACGTACT
>DATMZP010000650.1:0-14114 GCA_035573595.1 Hyphomicrobiaceae bacterium | reverse complement strand
GGAGGAAGTCAGCCATTGTCGGTGCGGTATCCGGTCCGTGCAGCACGTGCCGGGCGAAGAACGGGGACCGTGATTCTCCCACGGTCGCGAGGACCCAATCGTTGTGCAGGGGTTTGACGTCGGGGTCGATCACCACGATGTCGCCGGCCTCGAAGTCGGGGGAGTTGTGGTAGTCGAAGACCTCGATCGCGAAGGCCTGCGGCGAGCAGGGAAATGATGGAAGGACTCCCGCAGTGTCCTCCGGCCACTCAGGCGGTGGAATACCTGGCTCAATTAGGCGGACTTGACCAAGCGAAAGCATCGGGACCGGCCGCTTCCCAACGATCTTTTCTGCAATCCTCAGCTCCTCCGCGCTGAAGCCGGTGACCAGATAAACCATGTCAACAGCGCAGACATCCGCCAGCTGCAGCAGATTCTCTCTCGACGGAAACTTGTGCCCGCCCTCCCACTGCCGGACGGCGCTCACCGACACGCCCATCGCATTTGCGGCCTCTTCGAGCGACAGGCCTGCCGCCTCACGCGCCAAACGGATGCGCTTATTCCAACCGTCGTCGCCAAAGACCTTGGTGCCCGGTGTCCGCCGTGCTTTTGCAGTCCCGCTCATGACGAAGACCTTATATAGGCGCCGCGGTGCGGGCCATCGTGCAGCCGGCACAAAACGTCAGGTCGCGCACCATGGGGTGTTCGTTGTCGCATCCTTGTCGCAACCCCTCATTGCGACCCGTTACAAATGGCTGATTTTGCTTACCTCTTGTTGCGAGCCGTTGCGACAACGAATTCCGGCCCAATCTGTGCTAAGTCATTGGTGCCCCAGGAGGGACTCGAACCCCCACGTCCTTGCGAACATCAGATTTTGAGTCTGACGCGTCTACCGGTTCCGCCACTGGGGCCCGAGTGGAGGGCCGCGCATCATAGCGGCGGCGCCTCCAGCGTCAAACGCGATGTCGGTGCCCGCAACGGTACGGGACGCAGGCGCGGCATCCGCGCCTTTCGGCCCTCCGACGCCCCCCGCCGCCCCCCGGGGCCTGCGCTCCTCCTCGCCACCCCTTGCTGCGCTGCGCCACAGGGGCCGCACATTGACTTGCCTTCGTTGGTCTTAATAACAATTGCCACACGCGTGAGGCCGGCTCCGTGCCTGGAGGCTGTGCCCGCAGGTGCGGGCCAGTGCACGCCGAGAAAGTCGTTCAGGGAGGGAAACCCCGCGCATGAAGCTCGCTCTAAGAACCTGGCCCCTTGCGGCGGTCGTCGTCGCGGTGCTGGCCCTGCCGCAGGCGGCGCTGGCTGAGATCAAGGTGGGCGTGACCATCGCCGCCACCGGGTCCGCCGCCGCCCTCGGCGGGCCCGCCCGCAACACCTTCACCGAGCTGTTTCCGAAGGAGATCGCCGGCGAGAAGATCACCGTCATCGTGCTCGACGACGCCAGCGACCCCGGCAATGCCACCACCAACGCCCGCCGCCTCGTGACCGAGGACCGGGTGGACGTGCTGGTGGGCTCGTCGATCACACCGAGCTCCATGGCCGTGGCCGGCGTGGCGCTGGAGAACGGCGTGCCGCACTTCACCCAATCGCCCATCGGCCTGCCGCCGGAGCGCGGCAAGTGGACCTTCATGATGCCGCAGCCCGTATCGCTGATGGCGAAAGCGGCGTTCGACCACATGAAGGCCAACAAGGCGACGAGCGTCGGCTTCATCGGCTTCTCCGACAGCTGGGGCGACCTGTGGGTGAAGGAGTTCAAGGCGCAGGCCGAGCCCATGGGCCTCAAGATGGTGGCCGAGGAGCGCTATGCGCGAGCCGACACGTCGGTGGCCGGCCAGACGCTCAAGCTGGTCGCCGCCAAGCCCGACGTGGTGCTGGTGGCCGCCTCCGGCACCGGCGCGGCGCTGCCGCAGATCGCGCTGCGCGAGCGCGGTTTCACGGGCATCATCTATCACACGCACGGCGCCGTCACGAAAGACTTCATCCGCATCGCCGGCAAGTCGGCGGAGGGTGCGATCCTGCCGTCGGGCCCGCTGGTCGTGGCGGAGCTGCTTCCCCCCAGCCCGCAGACCAATGCGGCGGTAGAGCACCTCAAGGCCTACGAGGCCAAGTACGGCGCCGGCTCCATCACCCAGTTCAGCGGCCATGCCTACGACGTGGGCCAGATTCTGAAGCGGGTGGTGCCGGTGGCGCTCAAGACTGCCAAGCCAGGCTCGAAGGATTTCCGCGACGCGCTGCTGGCCGCGATCGAGAGCGAGAAGGAGATCGCCGCCAGCCACGGCGTCTACAACTTCACGCCCACCGACCACTCCGGCCTCGACGAGCGCGGTCGCGTGCTGCTCACCGTCAAGGACGGCACCTGGGCGCTGGTGAAGTAGCCGACGATCTCGGGACGGTGTCAGAGCGCAGGGCCTGACACCGTCACACGAGCCGGTGTTGGAGCTGCGGTGTCGGCCCCCAGGCGGCCCAGGGGGCTGACGCCGCAGACGCCGGCGACACCTACATTGTCCATCCACCCGCACTACATATCCATTGCGGTGCACAGCCTCCTGCGCCGCCTGTAGCCTTTGCGCAGGCGGCTGGCGCCGCCGGTGGTGCGGGGTCAGTCCCCGCTACCCCGATCCGCTGCAAGCGATGGAGGTTCCGATGCCCGACAAATCTTGGCTGCCCACGCCCTGGGGCGGACGCGAGCTAGACCCGTTCTTCCGCGGCTTCCGCACCCAGCTCGATTCCCTGTTCGAGGACTGGTTCGGCCGCAGCATGGGCGGTACGCTGGCGCCGCGCGTGGACGTGAGCGAAACCGGCAAGGAGGTGACGCTCAAGGTCGAGCTGCCTGGCGTCGAGGAGAAGGACATCGACGTGTCGCTCTCCGGCAACCAGCTCACTATCAAGGGCGAGAAGAAATCCGAGCACGAGGAGAAGAAGGACGGCGACAACGGCGAGCGCGTGCTGCACCGCGTCGAGCGCTCGTTCGGCGCCTTCCAGCGCACCATGACGGTGCCTTTCGACGTGGACCCCGACAAGGTGTCGGCCGACTTCAAGGACGGCGTGCTCACCGTCACGCTGCCGAAGCCCGAGGGCGCCGGCGAGCAGGCTCAGGCGCGCCACATCGAGGTGAAGCGGACGCAGTAGCCCGCTCATCGTCCGGGCCGGAGCGATGCGGGGCCAGGGGCGCCCAGGGGGCGCGCAGAGCTCGGGGCCGGCATCGCCCGGCCCCACAAATGGCTGCCTGGCCGTGCAGGCCCTCAAGTGGGAAGCGTGCGCCGGCCAGGCCGCGATGCATGGCGCGCGGGCGAGCCCGGCGGATCCGATTGCAGCGAGGCACCGCGAGCGCCTGGACAAGGCGCGTTGCGGCTGAGAATTTACCAGCCTCGTAGGCCACACAGCCCATAGGAAGCGCCCATGAAGCTGATCACGTTCCAGCGCGCCGGCCGCACGAGCTATGGCGTGGTCCAGGACGGCGGCGGTGTCGTCGATCTGGGCGGACGTCTCGGCCAGGAGGCGCCCGCGCTGGTCGATCTGATCGGGAAACGGCTGAAGTCGCGGGCCGAGGAGATCGTGGCACGCGAGGCGGGCGACTATCCCATCGAGTCCGTCAAGCTGGATCTGCCGTTGCCGGCGCCGGGCAAGATCCTGTGCGTCGGCATCAACTATCTCGACCGCAACGCCGAGTACAGCGACGGCACCGAGCAGCCGAAGAACCCCAGCGTCTTCCTGCGCGTGCCGGCGTCGTTCGTGGCGCACGGCCAGCCCCTGATCCGCCCGCCCGAGACCAAGCAGTTCGACTACGAAGGCGAGATTGCGCTGGTGATCGGCAAGCGCGGCCGACGCATCGCCCGCGAGGCGGCCATGGGCCACGTGTTCGGCTACACCATCTCCAACGAGGGCACCGCACGCGAGTGGACGCGGCACGGCAAGTTCAACGTCACGCAGGGCAAGAACTTCGACCGCTCGGGCTCCATCGGTCCCTGGATCGTCCCCACCGACGCGGCCCCGTCCGGGCCGCTGCGCCTCCAGACCCGAGTCAACGGCGAGGAGCGCCAGCACGACACTACAGCCAGGCTGCTGTTTCCGTTCGACTATCTCATCTCGTATCTCTCCACTTTTACCACCCTGGAGCCCGGCGACTTGATCCTCACCGGCACCCCCAACGGCGCCGGCGCCCGCTTCAATCCGCCGAAGTGGCTCGTGCCCGGCGATGTGGTGGAGGTGGAGGTGGAAGGTGTGGGGGTGCTGTCCAACCCGGTGCAGGACGAGTTGACTACAGGCGCGTAATGGAGGCAGACCTGCGAGTCGGAGTTCATTACTGGCCGCGGCGTGGCGTGCAAGCAGCGCTTATTGCCTTGCAAGGGTCGCAAAATGCCCATCCCGGATTATCAGTCTCTGATGCTGCCCCTTTTGAAGCACGCAACTCGAGGCGAGACGCGCGTACCGGAGGTCGCGGAGAAAGTTGCTGATGAGTTGGGTCTTACGCAGGAAGAACGTGAGCAGATGTTGCCGAGCGCTCGGCAGAGACTACTGCATAATCGCATTCACTGGGCCAAGTCCTACATGGTGAAAGCTGGACTGCTCGAACAGCCGCGGCGGGGGGCTTTCGTTGCGAGCGAGCAGGGACGTGCGCTGCTCGCGAGGAATCCCGAGAAGATCGATGTCGAGATGCTCAGTCAATATCCCGAGTTTCGGGAGTTCTATCGTAGGGCGCGCGGGGGAGATGACGCGATAGTCCACCCGGAAGAGTCCAAGCCATCGATCGATGAAGTCACGCCCGAGGAGCAAATAGAAGCAGCCTACAGCGCGTTGAGATCCGCGCTTCGCCAAGACCTGATCCTGCGCATCTTGCAGAATAGCCCGAGCTTTTTTGAGAATGTAATCATCGACCTGCTTCTTGCGATGGGATACGGAGGCTCGCACCGTAGCGCGGCCGCCCAGCTGGGGCGTAGTGGCGACGGCGGCGTCGATGGCATCATCAATGAGGATCGCCTTGGGCTGGATCGCGTCTACATTCAAGCCAAGCGGTACGCGCAGGAGAACTCTATTGGCCGGTCAGACGTTCAAGCCTTTGTCGGCAGCCTCGTTGGGTTAGGGGCATCGAAGGGCGTTTTCGTTACGACTTCGAGCTTCAGCAGTCAGGCGCAAGAGTTCGTACGGCACTTGTCGCAGCGCGTGATCTTGATCGATGGCGCGCGCCTTACTGAACTAATGATAGAGCACAATGTGGGCGTGCGTGTCAGTCGAGCGATCGAGTTCAAGCGGTTGGACGAGGACTATTTCGCCGAGGACGAGTAAGAGCGTGACCGTGACGGACCACCGCAGCAACGCATTCGGCTTCGCCGCACCCCACGATGCGCCGATCCCCTATCTGCAGCGCATCCGCGAGTATTACGTGGGGCTGGGCTACGGCGCGCCCTACGAGTGGGCGCACTACGCGCACGTGCCGTTCCATCGCCTCGCCAAGCCGCTCAGCGAAGCGCGCGTGGCCATCGTCACCACCGCGGCGCCCTATCAGCCCGGCAAGGGCAACCAGTGCCCCGGTGCGCCCTACAACGCAGCTGTCAAATTCTTCACGGTCTATTCGGGTGACACGGGCGAGGACCACGACCTGCGCATCTCCCACATCGCCATCGACCGCCAGCACACCACGGCCGAGGACCCAGCCACCTACTTCCCGCTGCCCGAATTGCGCCGCGCTGCCGCGCGCGGGCGCATCGGCACTGTCGCCCCGCGGTTCCACGGGCTCCCCACCAACCGCAGCCATCGCACTACGCTGGAGGTGGACTGCCCCGAGGTGCTCGCCCGCTGCAAGGCCGATGCAGCGGACGCGGCGCTGCTCGTGCCCAACTGCCCGGTCTGCCACCAGAGCGTCAGCCTGTGCGCGCGCCTATTGGAGGAGAACGGCATCGCCACCGTGGTGATGGGGTGCGCCAAGGACATCGTGGAGCACGTGGGCGTGCCGCGCCTGCTCTTCTCCGACTTCCCGCTGGGCAATGCCGCCGGCAGGCCGCGCGACCCGGCCTCGCAGGCTGCCACCCTGGAGCTGGCCCTCGCGCTGCTGGAAACTGCGCCTGCGCCGCGAACGACCCTGCAGTCGCCGCTGGTGTGGAACGAGGCGAGCGCCGACTGGAAGCTCGACTACTCCAACATCGCCCGGCTATCTCCCGAGGAGATCGCCCGCCGCCGCGCCGAGTTCGACCGCGGCAAGGCCGTCGCCAGGACCGTGCGGGGCGGCGTCAGCCCGCGCAATACTTGAGGTGCTCCGGAGAGCGGTTCGCTTGCGGCTGCCCCTTCCCCAACTCTCTCTCCCCGTTCGTGCCTAAATGGAGCAAACGGGGAGAGCGCATCCATCAGCCGCGCCGATAGGGGAAGCAGCGCGCCGGATCAAGGGTGAGGCCGTAGTGCCGGGCGAGCTGGCGAATGGCGTCACCGTGCTCGGGGTAGGGATCGGAGTTGTCGACGCCGACCACGATCGGCTTGAAGGACCTCTCGTCCTTCCCAAGCGGCGGCAGCATGGCCGTCACCAGCGCGTTACCCTCCGCGTCGCGCAGGGTAAGGAACAGCGGCATCACGCGCTGGATGTGCGCCTTCAACCCAATGTTCTGCTCGATGTAGGGTGCCGAGCGCGGCGGCACGTAGCTCTTGGCGGCCTGCTCGTAGGCCTGCTTGAAGTACTTCTCGACGGCGTGGCTCATGGTGCGCGACTCGAGGGTGGCCTCGCCCTCGGTCTCGATGCGGAACCATGTCTTGGGCGGGGCATCGCACACGTACTGCATCGTCCGCTCCTGACAAGTTGATTGCGTCTGTCGACACGAGTTGAATCGCGTCTCGCGATGTAGGCTCGCGATGGAGGAAGGCTTGAGAGCGTGCCCAGGATGCCACGCAATTGCGACAAGGACTAGATGGGGGCGAGGCAGGCGCTATCCCACAACTGTGGGGCGATGGAAATCGAGCCGCGGCCGGAAAAGGGCGGCTGGCGCTCCGGCTGGCCGCGATCACCGCCGGCGCAAGACGCGGAGCGGGCGTGTGCTGGGGCAGAGAGTGGGCGATTTTATCGAGGGGAATATTTATCGGTGAGTTTCTTGAGGCGATGCAGGACCGACGCGAACCGGGCATTGGCCATGACAGGGCGTGAGGCTTGGCGGGAGACTTGCCACCGCTTCCAGAAGCTCGCGTAGAGGGGGCCGCGGTAGGAGCGCAGACGACGCTGCGCTCCTGTCGCGCTCACGGCCGTGTCATCGCTCACATTTTGCCGGTCGGCTTCTTCTTCAAGTGCTTCTCCATCTTCGTCTTCGACTTCTTCGTGGCGGCGAATGCATCGTCGGAGAGGACGGGAAGGACGATGGACGCGCCGAACGCGGCGAGGATGCTTGCGATCAAGAGCTTCTTCACGGGGGGACCTCCGTTGTTCCCAGTACCGCAGAACGATCCAACACCTGAGCTTCTCAAGGCAATCGGGGCGATTGCTGAGGAAGGGCAGGTTTAGTCCCGTTCGCGCCGGCCCTGCAGGCCCCCGGTTGCCGCTTCGCTGCGACCGCGGCGCGTCAGGTCGGGGAGGGCACGCGGCCAAAGTTTGTGCGCTTTCCCTCGATATGGTGTTGATCAAGACACACACTTCGCCTAGAATCCGCTTTTTCGTTGTGGGACGTGGGTGCTGGGGGCAAGAGGGACGAGTACGTTGAGCGTCGTACGTGGTCGAGTAGTGCCTCTGAGGCCGTTGCCACCTCGAGAGGCCAGCGAAACCGCCGTTGCGAAAGCCAGCGGCGAGCCGGCGACGGAGTCAGGGTCGCCGGACGGCAATGCCAGAACATGGGCCGGACCTCTCAGAGGTTTGACCGTCCATCCAGGCGGCGAGCCGGCCGTTACGCATGACCCGAGGGATGCCTCGGTAAGGACGTTGGTCGGGCCGCTGCGGTCGCTGTCGCTGCAGCCGGAGGGCGATGCCGCCCCGGTGGGGGGCGATCACCTGGACGTGGTGCACGCGCCGACAGCCAGGGTCATCCACCAGCTGAGACAGGCTCGGCACAAGCTGCAACGTGCCGCCTCGCCGGACCTGCGGCTCACCCCGGCAATCCGCGCTCTGTGGCGGACGGAGAAACGGCTGGATCGCCCACTTCGGGTAGCGGTCTGCGGGGAGATCAATTCGGGCAAGTCGTCGCTCGCCAACCTGCTGGCGGGGATCGAGAGCCTTCCCACCGCCATTCTCTCCAACACGCGCATCCCCACCTTGCTCTACTACGCCGCCGAGCCGGAGATCTGGACGGTGCAGCGGAACGGCAAGCGGGCGCGCCTCCGCAGCGACCGCGGCTTGCCGCGCGGTGATCAGATCTTCCGCATTGAGGTCGGCCTGCCCTCCCAGCGCCTGCAGTCCGTGGAGATCGTGGATCTTCCCGGTCTCGTCGATCCGAGATCCGGCCTGCCCGAGATCGACCTGATCGCCCATCACGTGGACGCGGCGATCTGGTGCACCATGAGCACCCAAGCCTGGAAGGAGAGCGAGAGAACGGCCTGGAGCATGCTGCCGCCGCGGCTTGGCGACCGCGGCATCCTGGTGGCCACCCATCGCGACCTCCTGCATAACGCGCGCGATCAGGAGAAGCTGCTGGGCCGGCTGTACCAGGAGGTGGGTACGTCCTTCGCCGGTATCGTTCTGGTCTCGACCGCGGAGGCGCTGGCGGTGATGGGCAAGGACCGGAGCGGGCCTGCCGGCGGAGAGTGGCTCGCTAGCGGCGCGGCGGCGCTGGAGAGCGTGCTCGGAGGCCTGCTGATGCGGCTGCGCGAGCAGCGGGCTGCCGCGGCCCTCCGCATGACGAGCCGGGTCGCCCATCGCGCGCTCGTGCGTATCGACCAGCAGATGCAGACTGAGCACGGCGCGTAGCACTTTGTCTCCTGCAGCGGTTTGAGTTGCCGCTGCAGGCTCGGGCGGTGACTGTTCGCGGGCGGCGGTCTGGCGGCGCGCACAGGGGCGGGAAAAAATCTGTACAATCCGACGAGTTGACCCTAATGGATGAGACAGTGGTTCGCTTGGGGCTCGCAAGCTGGCATTGATTTTGCGGAGCAAACCCACTTTTGCCGCAATCCACAGCGCATCGTGGGCCAGCTTCTGCCAAGCGGATTCAAGATTTCCGCAGGCCTGCATGGGCGTATGCGGACGGCGGTTGGGGCTGCAGGATATTATGCCGTATCATGGCCTTTCGGTTTAAGGACTGGTAATCTTGCGGACGCGGCCGGGTGCGGTCGGGCGGGTTTGTCTGGGGGATACACAGGATGTTGCGGTCGAGACAGGGTGCGCGCTGGCTCACAAGCCTGCTGATGACCTTAGGATTTGTCGCCGCTGTCGTGGGCATCCTGCGACCCGGCACCGTCGACGCCCAGACGTGCGGGACGGAGCACGTGGTCAAGGAGGGTGAGACGCTGGCGCAGATCGCGGCCCGCGCCTACGGCAACCCCACGCAGTGGACCGTGATCTTCTACGCCAACCAGGACCGGCTCGGCGGCAACATTTCGCTGCTGGTGCCGGGGCTGTCGCTGAGACTGCCGTGCATCGGCGGGCAGGCACCGGCCGCTGCCGCCACCACCCCGGCGGCACCGGCGGCCGCGTCGACCACCGCCGCCTCGTCGTCAGCGGCGGCGTCGGCTGAGCCCATGTTCGTCATCTCGTCCCTGGTGAACCGGGTGGAGTTCCTGACCGCCGACGGCTTCGCGCCGTACACGGGCCGCTCTCTGGAAGGCGGCGGCATGCTCACCCACGTCATCAGCTCCGCCATGAACCTCGTCAAGGAGGAATCGAAGGGCCGCTTCGACTTCGGCGTCTCCTGGGTCAACGACTGGGCCGCGCACTTGAACCCGCTGCTGCTGACGCGCGCTTTCGATGTGGGCTTCCCCTGGGCCCGGCCCGACTGCGAGGGCGCGACCAACCTCGACCAGAGCTCGCAGTTCCGCTGCCAGCGCTTCTTCTTCTCTGAGCCGCTGTACGAGGTGCTCACGGGCCTGTTCGTGCGCAACAACTCGAAGGTCAAGTCTCTTAGGAGAGATGACATCTCCGGCATGACGCTGTGCCGGCCGGCGGGCTATCCCGTCCATGAGCTCGACAAGGACGGCCGCAACTGGGTGAAGGACGGCATAGTCACCCTCATGCGTCCGCCGTCGGTCGACGAGTGCTTCCGCCTTCTCGACACCGGCGCCGTGGACGGCGTGGTGGAGGCCGAGCTCGCGGGCCGCGCCAGCATCACCTCGATCGGGATTGGCGGCAAGGTACGGATGATTGATCAGCCGGTGGCGCTCACGACCTACCACGTGCTGATCTCCAAGTCGCACCCGCACGCGCGCACGATCCTCTACTATATCAACGCCTCGCTGGAGAAGCTGCGCGAGCGCGGCGAGTACGACCGCATCATCGAGCGCCATCTCGGTCGGTTCTGGGAAGCCCAGGTCACCCCGAGCGCCACCATGGGCACCACACCCGCCGCGAGCAACAAGAAGGGCGGTGCGCGCGAGCCGCAGGTGGAGGGGCCGTCGACGCTCGCGGGCGGTCCCGATCCGAAAATCAAGAGCGAGCCACCGAGGAAATAGCAGCGTGGTCCATGGCGAGGGGCAGGATTGTCCTCGCCGCCTGACGGCAGAATGTCGGGGCTTCCGGAGTGCCGGCGGCCCCGATGCTTTATCGGAAGCCTCGACGACTCCGCCGCTGTCACGAGCGCGGCTATGGCGGCACGCGGCTATTGGCGCATCGAGCCGATGATGCGCTCCAGCGAGACGCTGTCGGCCACCAGGCCGTCCCGTACGGCTGCGGCATACCAGGTGCGGTACCAGCGCGTCGCCTCCTTAACGTCCGGGGTGGCATCGGCCGACAGCCCCACCAGCACGTTCGGATCGTAGGACCGCGCCAAGTCCCACGCCGCGTCGGGGGAGCCCTTGTTGGCGAGGGTAAGCAGCTGCTCCCGCGCCGCCCGCACCTTTCCCTTGGCCATGAGGGCGCGTGCCCCTTCCAGCGCGGCCCTCACGTCGGGCGCCGCAGGGTCAGGCCGCTGCGGGGCCGCGGCAGGCTCCTGCGCCTGCGGAGGCGACGGCGGCACGCTCACCGTCCGCGCCGGCGCCTCCTCGGCCGTTCTGGGCGGATCGGGGCCAGGTCCCGTGGTGAGGACGAACAGGTAAACCGCCCCGAGCAGGCCGACCGTTGTGGCCAGAATGACGAACCATGCGGCGACTACCGCGCCGCGTCCCGACTGCCGGTCCGTGCCGGCGGACTTATTGGTGGCAGGCTCGGGCTCCGTCTCGAAGCCCTGCAGGCGCTGGAGGACCGCCTTGACCTCGCTCAGCTTGGGATCTTTGTTGTTTGAATGTGCCATGTGAGCTAACCAAGCGGCGCCGCATGGCGCATGTCACCCAGAATCTGGTCGGGAAGGTGGCAGCCGCGGTATCGCGCGCATGCCAGCCGAACTTCAACCCATAAGCAACAACAGCATCTCACTTCCGCCCCACTCCCCCCTATCATCCCGGCATGCTATGCGCTCGTTATTCTTCATGTCGTGCCGCCGCCTCCATGACAATACCAGCGTCAAAGTGCAACCGGCATGCAACCGGCGCGCCACCGATGGGCATGCCGGCAGGTCGCCGGGACACGCAACAGAGGTGCCGCAGCTCAGGGCGGCTCCGCTCCACGTCCAATCGCCAAGCGCACCCCATTGTCGATTGTCGCTGCAGCCGCCGCGCCAATAGTGCACAATAGGCGGGGCTGAGCTGGCCGACAGGATGCACTGTAATTGGGTTAGGTACCATCCGCTCCCAGGGTCGCAGCCTCAACCTTGAATGGCGGCGGCGGGGATTTCCTGCAGGGGGAGGCCGTGTCGAATCCATCGCATGACATTCGCAGCGAGCACCAGGGGCCGGAAGCCGGCGCACGGCTGTTCGCAACGCGCCAGATCGGCGCGGAGCTTGAGACCATGCGGCGGGAGCTGGTGGTCTGCGGCCGCGAGCTGCAGTCGGCCCGCCCGTTCCGCGGCGGCTCGTTCGTAGACGACATGCTGCGTCTGCTGGCGCGGCTCACCTGCCGCATCGCTGTGATCGGGCAGGTGAAGGCAGGCAAGAGCACGTTCATAAACGGGCTCGTTCGCAGCCCCGGGCTGCTCCCTACCGATGTGAACCCGTGGACCACGGCAGTCACTCATCTGCACTTCGCGCGTGGCGACGCCCCGCCGAACATCGCGGCGGAGTTCTCGTTCTTCGATTCGAACGAGTGGGAGCGGCTGGCGCGCGGCGGCGGCCATATCCGCGAGCTCACCCAGCGCTTGGTGCCAGGCTTCGAGCCCGAGCTGCTGCACAAGCACGTGGAAGCGATGCGGCGCCGCTCCGAGGAACGGCTCGGCTCCACGCTGCGCACGCTGCTCGGCAAGAAGCACGCATTCCCCTCGATCACCACCGAGGTGCTCGAACGATATGTCTGCTCCGGATTGCCGAGCACGGGGTCGGAGCATAAGGGCGTCTACTCCGACGTGGTCAAGTCCGCCGATCTCTATTTCTCCAGCAACGACTTCGGCTTTCCCACCACCATCATCGATACACCCGGCACCAACGATCCGTTCCTGGTGCGCGACGAGATCACCCGCCGCGCCCTGGAGAACGCCGATATCTATATCGTTGTGCTGACGGCACGGCAGGCGCTCTCATCTGCCGATGTGG
The DNA here is from genome assembly GCA_035573595.1 of Hyphomicrobiaceae bacterium. GTDB lineage: Bacteria > Pseudomonadota > Alphaproteobacteria > Rhizobiales > Hyphomicrobiaceae > AWTP1-13. The sequence goes on along the minus strand of DATMZP010000650.1, from coordinate 1,469 downwards.
CGCTGCTGCGCATCCTGCGCGGCCTCCACAAGGAGCGCATCTGCGTCTTCATCAACCGCATCGACGAGCTGGGCGACCTCGCCCGCGAGGTGCCCGCCATCGTGAAGCACGTGCAGAGCGGCCTGGGGCGCGAGTTCCCGAGCTCGGAGATTCCCGTCGTGGCGGGGAGCGCGCTGTGGGCGGAGCTTGCCATTCGCGGCGGCGGTCCGGAGGCTGACCGCGCGCTGACTCCGAAGGTTCGCGACTACGCCCAGTTCCTCATGGACAGCGCGGCGCCGGTCGCACCGTCCACACCGCAGGAGCGCATCGAGACCCTGTTCGTGTGCTCGGGCCTGTCGCCCCTGTGCGAGGTGCTGGCCCGCCTCACCCTGGACAGCCACACCGGTCGCGTCCTCACCCAGATCTCGCGCTCGTTCTCGGAGCTGGCCCGCGTCGGCCAGAACGCGGCGAGTCACGAGGTGGAGGTGCTGGAGACGGAAGGGAGATCGGTCGCCACCGTCGGCAACCAGGGCGAGGAGCTGCGCGCCGCCGATGCCGAGGTGAAGGAGAACGAGCGCCTCACCGGCACGCTGCGCACCCTGCTTACGGAGCTGGAGGCCCGCACCGGCCAGGTGATCGAGGACCAGTGCATCAAGACGGTCGAGATCCTGCGCGACGTGGTGGCGGGTTTCTCCGAGGTGGAGTGCGAGAACATGCGCAACGCCCTGGTCGAGGGGCACCGCGGCCGGGTGTGGCGAAGCGACTCGACGCTGCTGCGCCAGAGCCTGGAGGAGGAGTTCGTCAAGTCGTTCCGCGAGGCCGAGCAGGAGATCGCCAAGCTCGAGTCGCACGTGTTCCCGAAGCTGAAGCTGCTGCTGGCACGCTATCGTCCCGACTGGCAGGCGCTCGACCAGACCGCGACCGGGACCACCGCGGAGCTGCCGCCGCTGACCGCGCTCAGCAAGGCGGTGGCGCTCGATCTGGGCGAGCCGTGGTGGAAGCAGTGGTGGACGCGCGACCGCAACTTCGAGGGCCAGGTCGCCGAGCTTGACGGCTTGATCCGCCGCGAGTTCTACCCCATCGTCGACGAGCTGGTCCAGTCGGCGCGCACGCAGCTCAGGGCACGGCAGGCGAGCTCGCTGCAGGAAGCCAACATGGTCTTCATGGGGCTGGTCGAGCTTCTGAAGGAGCAGAGTCGGGCGCGACTGGAGCGCATGAGCGCCCTGATTACCGGCGGCGAGGCGGCCCGCACACCGGAGATGCAGCGCAACCGCGACGCCCGCACGGCGGAGCTGAAGAGCCAGATCAGCAAGATGGACCTGCTGGCGCGGCGACTGGAAAGCATCGAGCAGGCGTGGGCCGAGAAGATCGGCTGAGCTGACACGGGATTGGGCCAGGCCCAATAACGGCATCGGCCCTCGGGCCGGACGGCGGAGTGTTTTTAAAGGCATGGCCAAGACCAGGGCATCCAGGGCCGCTCCGAAGGCGAG
>DATMZP010000649.1:0-5020 GCA_035573595.1 Hyphomicrobiaceae bacterium | reverse complement strand
CGCCGAGCAGGTCGAACATGGCGGGGCTCGCCCCCTTGTAGGGTACGTGCGCGAGCTTGAGGCCGAGCTTTTGCGCTACGTAGGCGGCAACGAGGTGGCCTTGAGTTCCCACGCCCGGCGAGCCGTAGCTCAGCGGCTCGGAGCTGCCGCGCAGCAAGGTCACGAGCTGCTCGAAGGTGCTCACGCCGAGCGAAGGGTGAGCGACCACCACAATCGGCGGGCCGCCGAAATACGCGATATGCGTGAAATCGCGCACCGGATTGTAGTCGGACCGCGCGCTGGCAACCGGAGCGATGACATGCGATGCGACGCCTGAGACGACCAGGGTATAGCCGTCGGGCTCTGCGCGTGCCACCTGGGCCGAGCCAGACATTCCGCCAGCGCCGCCACGATTCTCCACGTAGACCTGCTGGCCGAGGCTCTCGGACAGGGCCTGGGCGAATACGCGCCCAAGCGTATCGGCTGTTCCGCCTGGGGAGAACGGTACGACCAGCTTGATGGGGCGCGCCGGCCAGTCCTGCGCATGACCGAGGTGAACCGCCATCACGACAGAAAGGAGAGAAAAGCCTGCAAGCAGGACGCGCAGCATAAGCAGCATATGGCGTTCTCCCCGTTCCGTGGCCGGCTGAACGAACGCCACCGGCGACCGGACGCATTATTCTTAGGTTGCCGCGTCTTGTGCTATTGTATGGAAGCGTAGCAAAGGTCATGGCGCGGGTCGAACATGAATCCGAAGCATAGCCCGAAGGTCGCGATCGCCACGGGAGACGCGGCCGGCATCGGTCCGGAGATCTCCATCAAAGCCGCGCTGGACCCCTCGGTGCGTCGGCTCTGCACACCAATCCTCGTCACCGATCCGGCGCTGCTGGAGCGGCACGCCAAGGCATGCGGACTGCCGTCCGCCTTCCATGTGATCGACCGTGTCGATTCGTCGGACTTGGCGGACCACAATCTTGTCGTGCTCGATCCGCACTGTCCGGAGGCGGCCGGAATCGACCTGGGCGAGGTGACGGCCGCCAGCGGCCGCGCCTCGCTTGCCTTCGCGAGCGCCGCCATCAAGTCTGCTCTGACCGGCGAGGTCGACGCCGTGGTGGCGGCGCCGCAGAACCAGAAAGCGATCGCGCGCGCCGGCATCACGTTCGACGGCTACCCCTCGTTCGTTGCACGGGAGACCGGGCTCGGGCCGCACGACGTGTTCCTGATGCTGTGCTTCGGCGCCACCAAGATCGCGCACTGCACGCTGCACGTCAGCGTGAGGGAAGCACTCTCGCTCATCACTCGCGAGCGCGTCCGACGCGTGATCGCGGCCACCGACCTTGCGCTCAAGCGGCTCGGCAATCCCGCACCGGCGATCTATGTCGGCGGCCTCAATCCACACGCGGGAGAGGAGGGCCTGTTCGGCAGCGAGGACCTGGAGATCCTCAAGCCGGCGATCGACCAGGCCGTGGCCGACGGCATTCGCGCATCGGGTCCCTATGGCGCCGACACAATGTTTCACAACAAGGGCGCGGACGCGTTCATCGTCATGCTGCACGACCAGGGGCACATCGCCGCCAAGCTGCAGGCACTGCACGCCACGGCAGGACTTGCCATCGGCAGCCCCATTCTGTTCTCGTCCGTCGCACACGGCACCGGCCACGATATTGTCGGCAAGGGAGTCGCTTCCCCCAGGGCGATGATAGAAGCGGTCTCAAGGCTAGCCGGAGCACGGGGGGTGCGGGCTTCAGCGGGATGACGCGGGGCGCGCGCTGGCGTCACGCGCGCAGGGCGCCCAGCATGTCCGCGACATACTCCTCCGCACTTGCGACCACCAGCATCAGAGCCCACGGGCGCAATTGCGCAAGGGTGCGCGCGAGCGCCTGGTCGATCGCCGCCGGGCCGCCAATGACGAGGGCGCTCGTCGTCACGCACTCGATGCTGCAGGTTTCGCCGATTAAGGCTGCCACCGGCACGTCCTCTCCGGCGCTGGCGATCATCACCACCAGATCGGAGCCGCGGATCTCCTCCAGCAGGTGCTTGGTGCCTCCAGAGAGGTCGCTCAGCCACGCCTGCATCGAGAACCGCCCGCTCGCCTGCGACTCGGCGGAGAACGCCGACGCGGTGAGGAAGCTCGCCCCGTTCCAGCGCCCCTGCCCGAGCCGCTCCACCACCGCCTGACTTGGCCGGTCGAGCGCTACCACTTTGATCGCACGGGGACGCGCGTTTGGAGCGTCGATGCGGAACCGGCTCTCGGCGGCGCTGCTGGCGCGGGCAGACTCGCTGGCCATGTCCTTCAGACCGACGCGTGGGCGACGCCCGGGCGGACGCTGAGGGCATCCTTCCCTGCATCCTTGAAGGTGTGGTCAGGCGGCAGGATCAGGGACGCAGAGCGCACGCGCTGATGGGAGATGTCGACGCCTGGCGGCACCACGTCCCGTTCCATCAGGCCCTTCACGGCGTGCATTAGGCGATGGCGAGCCATGATGATGCCGTTGTCCGTGGAGACCAGGTTCTCCTTGGCGCGATCGACGATGGGGCCCATGCTTTCCTGCAGTGACGCATCTTGCATGGCGATACCAGCGACGCCGCTGAATGTCCGCCCCGCCTTTTGCGCGGCGCGGTCGATCAGGTAGTCGTTGTCCTTGTTGGCGAGAGGCCGGAAGGTGCCGGGCTGGTATTTGACGTGGATGCCCTTGCCGTCGCGCATGGCCTGCACTTCACCTTGCGTCAGCGGGCGCGTGGGGTGGTAGTCGAAGCTCCAGGCCCAGCAATTCTCATCGTCGACGGGGATCCAGAAGTGGCCGTGCACGGGATGGTCGCCCCGCGGCGGGATCATCGTGAAGGACGGCATGACCCATTGTGTAATGCGCCAGTAGTAGTGGCCGTTCTCGGCGTTGCGCCGTGCCCCCACGTACAGGCCGCCTGGGCTTTCGACGACCTCGAACACCGGACGCGTGTCGCCAAGGTTGTATTGGTTGCCCTTCGCGCCCTTGAACAGAGGGTCGGAGTTCAATTCGCCGCGGTGCAGGAACGACACGTGACTGGAGTCGATCCCACCTTCCATGGCCTGCAGCCAGTTGCATTCCTGCAGGCGCTTCGACGTGAAGCTCTGCCCGGCTGGAACAACAGCGAATTCCCATTCCGGCAGAGCCGGTCGCCTGTCCGGCGGGCCCATGTACGTCCACAGCACGCCGCCGCGCTCAACGAGTGGGTACGACTTGAGCTTGATTTTGGCGCAGAAGCCGCTTTCCGCAGGTTCGGAGGGAACCTCCACGCATTGGCCGGTATGGTCGTATTTCCACCCGTGATAGGGACAGCGCAGACCGCTCTCCTCATTGCGGCCGAACCAGAGCGACACGCCCCGATGCGCGCAGAACTCGTCAATCAGCGCATAGCGCCCCTGGGTGTCGCGAAAGGCAAGCAGCCGCTCTGATAGGAGCTTCACTCGGACTGGGGGGCCTTCGTTGTCGGGCAGTTCATCCGCGAGGAGCGCGGGGACCCAGTAGCTGCGGAAGAGGCGCCCGCCGGGCGTGTTGGGACCCGTCTGGGTTAGCAGCTCGTTTTGCTCTTTCCTCAGCATGCGATGAGCTCCGACAGCGGTGTCAACGCCGATGGGACTCCGTATAATAGCTCCGAAGCGGTCAGTTGGAAGCCTGCGGTCGCAAGCAAGTAACGCGAGGGCTCGATGTCAGCTTTCTCTCAGCGGATAGAACTGTGCGACGTCTCGGATGTCGACGGTGGCTGCGCCCTCAGGGTGGAAGCGGAAGGGTTGGTCTTGGCCGTGTTCAATGTCGCCGGCCAATTCTTCGTAACAGACGATGCCTGCACCCACGGCCCCGGCGCGCTCTCCGAGGGCTTCTTGGAGGGCGACGTTGTCGAATGCAACTTTCACGGAGGGCGCTTCAACGTCAGAACGGGAGAGGTCGTGGAGCCGCCGTGCGTGGTCCCACTGAAGACCTATCCGGTTGTGATCGAGCGAGGGCGGGTCTTTGTCGAGTTATCGGATTGAGATGGCGTCGTCGAGGTGAGGGCGTGAATGGGATGCCATCAGGGAGAGCGTAGCGCCGGCCGGCGTCCGAGAGCCCTGTAGACACTGCGGCCGTTTGGGGCGTGCGCCGGGTAAGCGCCGCCTTGACGCGGTCTCTACGCCCGGCCTCGCGTCGTCGAGCGACGCGCGAGCTGGCGAAGCGGGGTGAGAGCAGCTAGGTGGGCGGAAGGCTGGAGGCGAGCGGGAGGCTGGTCGCAAGTGCTTCCTCGAGAGCCGCAACGCTGTTCGCCGCCAGCAGGATCAGCGGTTTGCCACGACGCTCGCAGTACCTCTCAAGCCTCAGGCCGAACACACAGTCGGCGCTGGCGCGGGCATGAAAAACGATGTGTGATCGCTCCAAAATTTCATCAAGCCGGCTTTGATGCTCCCCAGGCTCCAGGCCGTGGTGCATAAACACCGCACCCCGCTTCTGCCAGTACGCCCGGATCTGCTCGATGGCGCCGATGCTGCCCCCGATGTGACCGACGTGGACGCCCGGAATGCGCGCCGCTCCGCTCGTCGTTGCCTCCGCCGGCGCGACGCCTCGGTCGGACCATCGGCCCTTAGCGGATGCGGCCTGCTTCGAGAGCAGTGGGCGGGAAGCGCCTTGGATTTTCCACAAGGGAAGGCCTCAAGCTGGCCGTAGTTACTGATGGTACAACGTCACCACGGGGCGGCCGGGTCATGAGGATTGCGTGAAGATTGAGTGAAATTCTCCTGAAGGTTTTAGGGCCAGTCGTCTGGACGCAGTCTTTTTGGCGGCGGGGCCCGCCGTGGTCGCGGCGGTCGGCGTGCCGATATGGACAGCGGGTGCGAGGCCTCTAATACCGGCGAGCGTAAAGTTCGACTCGTGTTGCCGTCCAGCGATTCCCGGCGGCCTTCAATTCTGACTCCATGGTCGGAGCGATTCGGCCGAGGAGACGAGCGATGGCGAAGCTGAAGATCCGCAAGGACCGCACATCGACGGTGCTGCGCAAGCTCGCCAAGTCCGAGCCGGACGCCCGCATCTCCCGG
>DATMZP010000648.1:0-4814 GCA_035573595.1 Hyphomicrobiaceae bacterium | reverse complement strand
TTCGACGTTGCACGGCTTGTTCACATGGCCGGAGATGCAATAGACCTTGGTGCCGGCGTTGTTCGGCCGGCCGAAGCTCGCGAACCAGGCGGCACCGCGGCGCAGGATGGTCGGCGCCACGGCGATCGACTCGACATTGTTGACCGTCGTCGGGCAGCCGTAGAGACCCATATTGGCCGGGAACGGCGGCTTCAGGCGCGGCTGGCCCTTCTTGCCTTCCAGGCTTTCCAGCAGCGCCATCTCCTCGCCGCAGATGTAGGCGCCGGCGCCGTGGTGGACGTACAGGTCGAAGTCGTAGCCGTGGATATTGTCCTTGCCGATCAGCCTCGCCGCGTAGGCCTGGTCGACGGCGGCCTGCAGGTGCTCGCTCTCGCGCATGAACTCGCCGCGCACGTAGACGTAGCAGGCATGCGCACGCATCGCGAACGACGCGAGCAGTGCGCCCTCGATCAAGAGATGCGGGTCGTGGCGCATGATCTCCCGGTCCTTGCAGGAGCCGGGCTCGGATTCGTCGGCATTGATGACGAGGTAGCTGGGGCGCGGGTCGTTCTTGGGCATGAAGGACCACTTGAGGCCGGTCGGGAAGCCGGCGCCGCCGCGACCGCGCAGGCCGGAGCTCTTGACCTCGTTGATGATCCAGTCGTGGCCCTTGTCGATCAGGGCCTTGGTGTTGTCCCAGGCGCCGCGCGCTTTGGCCCCGGCCAGCCCCCAATCCTGGAAGCCGTAGAGGTTGCGGAAGATGCGGTCCTTGTCGTCGAGCATGATTGCGACTTCAGCCGAGGTTCACCGGTTGCTCTGATGCCACGCCAGGCCCGCGGCGCCCAGCCCGAACATGATTGCCCAGGCCAAGCCCGCCTCGGTCGCAGCGCGCAAGGCAAGCGTCTGCACGAAGAACATGAAGGCGCCCGCGGCCAAGGTGTGCACGAGAATGTAGATGGGGCGCGGCATGGTCTGGGCTGGCGGGTGTGCGGCGGCTCACGTCTTCGCCCATTCCTTGAGGGTCGACGGTCCGCCCTCGGGGCACGAGGCCTGCCGGCCGGTCTGAGAGCCGGGTTTGGGCGGGTTGCCGCTCGCGAAGCCGTCGAGGACCTTCTCGAACAACTCCGGCGTCAGGTCCTCGTAGGTGTCCTTGCCGATCTGCACCATGGGGGCGTTGGCGCAGCAGCCGAGACACTCGACCTCCTCCCAGGAGAAATCGCCGTCGGCAGAGACGTGGTGCGGGTCGTGGTGGATGCGGCGGCGGCAGACCTCCACCAGCGCCTCGGCGCCGCGCAGCATGCAGGGCGTGGTGCCGCACACCCACACGTGCGCCTTGCGGCCCACGGGGGCGAGCTGGAACATGGTGTAGAAGGTGGCGATCTCGTAGACGCGGATGTAGGCCATGCCCAGCATGTCGGCCACCAACCTCAGGGCCGGCTCCGGCAGCCAGCCGCCGTGCTGCTCCTGGGCGCGCCAGAGCAGGGGGATGACCGCCGAGGCCTGCTTGCCGGGCGGGTACTTGGCGATGGTGGCCTCGGCCCAGGCGGCGCTCTCCGATGTGAACTCGAAGCTCTCGGGCTGGTCGGGGCTCAGTCTGCGAACGGCCATGAGGCGGGCTCGGCTACTCCGGTTTCGCCGCAGTGCAGCGGCGGCCTTCTTATAAGGTGCGATCCGCCGCTTGTCGCCACCCCTGGAACGCTGCCACATTGCCGCGGAGCGCGGCAAAGTCGCCCGTTCGGGCCTCACGCAGGCCGGCGGGAGGCGCGCCAGCACAGCGCCGCCAGGACCGCGCTGGCAACGCCGCAACCGAGATGGAACGCCACCTGCGGGATGGCCCCCGTGGAGGTTGCGGCGATCAGCCCGTCGGCGAAACACACGCCGACGGCGGCGGTGAACCAGAGAGCCAGCGCCCGCCACTCTTGCAGGGCCGCAAATACCACCGCCAGCAGCCCCAGCCAGATGTTACGCAACCCTACGATGTAGTGCAGCTCGAAGCCTGCCGGCCGGCCCGGCACACCGAACGTGCGGGCGGCCAACTGCGGCGCCAGCATGTAGCGGATGCCGATTATGGTGAGCAGCACGCCTCCAACGAGGCAGACGGCGAGCGCCAGGCGATCGATGCGGCGATCCTTGAACGCTGGCATTGGCGCTTCCTCCCTCCGGCGTATTCCGTTTCAATCCAATCCGCTTCAAGCAGACCCCTTTTACGCTGCTTTAGGCTTCGTCGTGCAACTTGGACGGATGACCGGGCAGCGGCTCCTCACCTGTGTGGCATGCGACGGGAAGCGGCCCTTCCACCCGTTGTGCGGGGGAGCCAAGCGTGCGAGGCGCTCCGCGTCCCAGACGACGGTCTCTTTGATGCCACTTGGGGTGCCGATCGAGGTGCTCCTCGGGGTGTCTCCTTGGGGCGTTTCTTGGGCAGGTGCCGCATCCTTGTGCGACGGTCCGGGGTCGCTGAAATATCGCCCAGGAAGAGATAGACAAACGATAGCCGGATCGATAAATCTGACAGCGTTGGTTGGGGGGCTTGCTGGTGAGACTGGACCGGATACGTCCACCGCGTTGGGTGCGGAATCCTCTGACTTTGCGGGCCATTTACCCGAATCTTCTGTTGGGACCCCACTAGAGGGGGGTGCATGCCGATTTGCATGCGCTCCAGGCGCATATCGTGAGCGATAGGCACAAGTCATGAGCTATATTGGTTCTCCAGCGGCTGCCGGCCTGGGCGTGCGGAGCGCCCCGCAGCATCTTTTCACCTACGGCAACGTCGGCCCGGTGACTGCCATCATCGACTGCCTGGTCATTGTTGCCGCAAGCGTAGCGGCGGGCGTCGCCTACCACATGATTGCTCTGGGCGTGGTTGGCGACATTGCGGCCTTCGCCGGCGTTGGCAGCAATACGGCCCTGCTGTTCGTCCTTCTCGCCAAATCGCGGGGCATGTATCGGCCGACAGCCCTGCTCTGGGCGTCGCAGTGGCAGCGCATCGTCGCCTGCTGGGCAGCCGTGCTCCTCGCCATGGTGGCGTTCCTGTTCCTGTTGAAGGTCGGGGCGAGCTTCTCGCGCGGTGCGACCATCGGGTTCGGCGTTCTCGCCCCATGTCTGCTGCTGCTCTCGCGTGCGGCCATTGCCAGTCGGCTGCGCAGCGCCCTGGCGCACGGCCGCATTGCGGCGAAGCGCGCCATCATGGTGGGTGAGCGCGAGGAGCTGGATCATCGCTCGGCGACCGATCTCCTGAGGAAGTATGCAATCCGCGAGGTCGGCCGGTTCGAGCTGCCTCACGCCGTCGGCGGTGACAGGTCGCTGACGGCCGACAGCACGGCCGTGCTCGATGCGGCCGTCGATGTCGCGCGCACAAGCCAGGCGGATGTCGTGCTCCTGGCTATACGGTGGACGGAGAAAGACCGCTACGACTTGGTGCGCGAGCGCCTGCGCGCCCTGCCGCTGCCGGTCGTGCTGTTGCCGGATCAATCGGTGCGCTCGATCCTGGTCCAGCCCATGGCAGAGATGGGGCCGGACATCGCGGTGCAGGTGCAACGGGCGCCGCTCGCTCCCGTCGAGCTGAGGCTCAAGCGGGTCTTCGACGTGGCCTTCGCGGGCCTGGCACTGGTGCTGCTTGCCCCGCTCCTCGTGATCGTGAGTGCGGCGATCAGGCTGACCTCGCGCGGGCCGATCGTCTCGCATCACTATCGCCGCGGCTTCAACGGCCGAACGTTCCGGATCCATAAGTTCCGGACGACGGCCGCGGAGCCTCGCGAGACGGCCGAGTACGCGCAATCGGGCGAAGGGCATCTGGCGACGCTCGGCCTCTTCCTCCGGACCACGGGCATCGACGAACTGCCGCAGCTCGTCAACGTGCTGCGGGGTGAGATGTCGGTGATCGGGCCGCGTCCCCATGCGGCCGCCCGCGACGACGAGTTCTCCAGAAAGATCGCCAACTACGCCTGTCGGCACCACGTCAAGCCGGGCATTACCGGCTGGGCGCAGGTGAACAGCGTGCGCGGCGCGCCCGGCCGCATCGAGCAGATGGAGCAGCGCGTCGATCTCGACCTCTGGTACGTCAGCAACTGGAGCATCTGGCTCGACCTTGCCATCTTGCTGCGCGCCTGCCTGAGGGTGACGCGCGATTAGATCAGGCCGCCCCGAGCTGGGCGATGTGTGCGCGCAGCTCGGCGACGCCCGACCCGGACTGGGCCGAGGTTGCAAGCAGGCCGGGATAGGCCGCCGCATGGCGGCGCAGCTCCTCCGTCGTCGTTGCCATCCTCTGGGCGAGCTCCGGCGGCTTGATCTTGTCGGTCTTGGTGAGGACCGCCTGGTAGGAGACGGCGGCCTGGTCCATCAGCTCCATCACGTCCCGGTCCGGCGGCTTGAGGCCATGCCGGGCATCGATCAGCAGTAGCACCCGCATCAGCGTCGGGCGGCCGCGCAGGTAGTCGCGCACCAGGCCCGTCCATTCCTCCACCTTGGCCTTGGGCGCCTGGGCGAAGCCGTAGCCCGGCATGTCTACGATCGTCAGCCCCACCCCGGATGCGCCAAAGAAGTTCAGCTCCTGCGTGCGCCCGGGCGTATTGGATGTGCGCGCCAGACCGCGGTGGCCGACCAGGGCATTGATCAGGCTCGATTTGCCCACATTGGATCGGCCCGCGAAGGCAATCTCCGGTCCGGCCGCCGGAGGCAGCACATCCAGCCGCGGTACGCTGCGCAGGAACTGCCAGGGCCGCCGGAACAGAGCCTCGCCGGCGTCGATCTCCTCATCCGTGAAGGCGGCGGTTTCCACAATATGGCGGTGTCAGACCCTCTCGTCTGACACCGTAGCTCCTGCTCGGGTTTGCGCCATG
>DATMZP010000647.1:0-3507 GCA_035573595.1 Hyphomicrobiaceae bacterium | reverse complement strand
CGCCACGTTGCGCCTCCGCTGGTCGCGGGTCATGCCGACCTGGCTCCGGGTGGAGCGGGTGCGGACAAGCAGCAGCGGGTTGGCGGGGATGCCCGTCTGCCGCGACAACTCGCCCGCCAGCACCGCCGCCTGGTTAAACTGACGCTGCAGCAGGCGCAGGCGGCTCAGGGGGACCGGGACGATGACATCGATGCCGGGGAGAAGCTCGCGGCCGGCCTCGGCCAGCCAGCGGCCCAGGAGGGTGCGGGCGTCGTGGCGGTCGGCGTACTTGAGCTGATGCACCAGGGTGCGCATGGCACCGCTGTAGTGGGCGACCGCCCGCGCGCGGTTGTAGGCGGGAGCATGGGCCACGGCCGCCGCGCTCACGGTACGCTCGCCGGTGTCGAACGGGAGGGGGATGCCGAGCACGTCGCACAGCGGCGGGCGGATGAAATTGACATTGCGCCAGCAGGCAGCGCACAGCAGATGGTGCGCGCTCACGCGGGCACGGCAGACGAGACAGCAGGGCGGCACGATCAGGTCGGCGCAGGCCGCGAGCGCAGCGCGCAGGGCCGCGGCGGCGCCGTGAAGAACGCGGGTCCGCCCGGGGTCACGACCTGGGGGCGGCTCTGGCATGACCATGGGAAGCCCCTCCGTCCGCGCCTGGACATGATAGTCTGGCGCGAAAGGGAAGGCCACGTCATGTCTGTCCAACCCATCTTCGACCGGCGCCTGCTGGTCCAGCGCCGCAACCGAGCGGCGGACCGCATCGCCGCGCACGATTTCCTGCTGGCCCGCGTGGCGGACGACCTGGTGGAGCGGCTGGGCGCCGTCAAGCGGAGTTTCGCCAATGCGGTGAGCCTCGGCGCGTACCACGGACTGCTGGGGCGGCGCCTGCGCCAGCTGCCGGGTGTCGAGCGGGTGACGGACGTGGAGGCCGCCTGGCGGCTGCTGGCCCAGTGCGACGGCCCACGTCTTCAGGCCGACGAGGAGGCGCTGCCGTTGGCCGAGCAATCCGTCGATCTCGTGGTTTCGGGGCTGGCGCTGCACCTCGTCAACGACCTGCCGGGCGCGCTGATCCAGATCCGCCGCGCCCTGAAGCCCGACGGGCTGCTGCTCGCCGCTCTGCTGGGCGGGGCCACGCTGACCGAGCTGAGGACCGCCTTCCTGATGGCCGAGGAGGAGCTGGAGGGCGGTGCCAGCCCGCGCGTCGCGCCCTTCGCCGACGTGCGTGACCTGGGCGGCCTGCTGCAGCGGGCGGGGTTCGCCCTGCCGGTGGCCGATTCGGATACCGTGACGGTCACCTACCGCGACCCGCTGGCCCTGATGCTGGAGCTGCGGGCCATGGGGGCCGCCAACGCCCTCACAGAGCGCAGCCGGCGGCCCCTGCGGCGGACAACCCTGGCACGGGCCGTCGAAGTGTATCGCCAGCGCTTCGGCCTGCCCGACGGCCGCGTGCCGGCCACCTTCGAGATCGTCACGCTCACCGGCTGGGCGCCGCACCCGAGCCAGCCCAAGCCCCTGCAGCCCGGCTCGGCGACGACGCGGCTGGCGGACGTGCTGGGGACGCGGGAACGGAAGGTCTAGGCAGAGTTGCCCGCCTGGCCCAACGGATGCCAGCGCCCTTGCGCCCGCTTTCGATGCTTTCCTGCCAGACGGCAGCCCCATCGCACGGTGAGTTTTGACCCTGATCGGCTCTGAGCAGGTGCAGCATGGGCCGCGCATCTTCGAACGTCGGCGCGCGGCCTCCGGACATACGTCCAAGAAGATCGTTGCGCATGCCTGGAACGCATTTGCTCGACGGCTCCCACAGTTGAGGATTTGCCCACCAGAGAACAGTGTTGACCTGCCGATCTGCCCGTCGATAGCTACAGCCCCATCCTGTCGCGGGGGCGAGCATGGCCGAAATTGCAGAGATCATTTCGGAGTTTGGCGCATCGGCAAAGGGCAAGCTCGCCAATGCGGCCGTGACGGGCGCACCGGAGGACCAGCTTCGCGCGCCCCTCGAAACGCTTGTACTGCAGTTGGCGGAGCTGGCGGGGCATCGCACGGGCACAGTCAAGCTGGTCGGCGAGACGACACTCGCGCATCTGTCCTCCGGCCGGACTACGCCGTCTCGGTCCGCAACGCGCTCGCCGGCTTCATCGAGGTCAAGGCACCCGGCAAGGGATTCGATCCACGCAGGTTCACGGACGAGCATGACAAGAAGCAGTGGCAGAAGCTGAAGACGCTCCCCAATCTCATCTATACGGACGGCAACGGTTTCACACTCTGGCAGGACGGCGAGCTCAAAGCGTCGGTCGCGCTCGACGGCGATATCGAGACGGCAGGCGCAAGGCTCGTCGCTCCCCCATCTCTGCTCGGATTGTTGACAGACTTCCTCGCATGGTCGCCGATCGCGCCGCGCAATGCCAAACAACTTGCGGGTGTCGCCGCGCGCCTGTGCCGGTTGCTTCGCGAGGAGGTCACGGAGGAGCTGGAGCGCAACAATCGTGGGCTTACGACGCTGTCGAGCGAGTGGCGCAACCTCTTGTTTCCGGAAGCGACCAACAAGCAGTTCGCCGACGGCTACGCGCAGGCGGTGACATTCGGGCTGCTCGTCGCGCGCGTACGCAAGATCGACCTCGCCGATGGGCTCGATCACGCCGCCACGGAATTGCGGAAGGTGAGCGGCTTGATCGGCACCGCCCTGCGGCTGCTGGTGGATGACGAAAACGTCAAGACCGCGCTGGCGTCCGCGCTCGACACTCTCCGGCGCGTGCTCAACGTCGTCGATTGGGATCTCGTCTCAAAGGGCGATGCGGACGCGTGGCTCTATTTCTACGAGGATTTTCTCGAGGTCTACGACAACGATCTGCGCAAGCAGACAGGCTCCTACTATACACCTCCACAGGTCGTCGACGCGATGGTGCGCCTGGTGGACGAGGCGCTGCGCGACCGCTCGCTGTTCCGCAAGCGCGACGGGTTCGCGGCGAAGGACGTGACGATCTGCGATCCGGCCGTCGGCACCGGCACCTACCTGCTCGGCGTGCTGCGCCAGATCGCCAGGAGCGTCGAGGTAGACAAGGGGGCCGGCGCCGTGGCGGCGGAAGTGGAAAAAGCCGCCTCGCGGATGTTCGCCTTCGAGATGCAGTTCGGCCCTTTCGCGGTCGCGCAATTGCGCCTGATCGCGGAAATGCAGGCGCTCGTCGGCACGCTCATCCCGCCGATCCCGAATCTCTACATCACCGATACGTTGGGCGATCCTTATGCGGCGGAGACGCAGTTCTCGATCACGGTGGAGCCGATTGCAGCCTCGCGCAAGGAGGCCAACCGCATCAAGCGCGAGCAGCCCATCACGGTCGTGATCGGCAATCCGCCCTACAAGGAGAAGGCGAAGAGGCGCGGCGGCTGGATCGAGGGGCGCCAGGATGTGCAAGCCCTGCGTGCCCGCCGGTCGGGCGCGGCACCGCCGGCGCCAATGGACCTGTGGTCGCCGCCGGTCGGCTGGGGTGTCGGCGCTCACGCCAAGCATCTGAAGAACCTCTA
>DATMZP010000646.1:0-7060 GCA_035573595.1 Hyphomicrobiaceae bacterium | reverse complement strand
ATCTCCGCCTTCAGCGCCGGCGCCAGGTCCGGACGCGCGAGCGCGTAGGCCACGTTGGCGGCGAGGAAGCCGATCTTGGAGCCGCAGTCGTAGATCGTGCCGTCGAAGCGGAAGGCATAGAACGGCTGCTTCTGCGCCAGGCGGTTCATGGCGTCGGTGATCTGGATCTCGCCGCCGGCGCCACGCTCGCCAGCGCCCAGGATGTCGAAGATCTCGGGCTCCAGGATGTAGCGGCCGGAGATGTGGAGGTTGGAGGGCGCCGTGCCCGCCTTCGGCTTTTCCACCATGCCGGTGATGCGGGAGGTGCGCGCCCGGGCATCCTCGACGCCGACGATGCCGTACTGGTGGGTCTGGTCCTCCGGCACCGGAGCGACGGCGATGTAGTTGCCGGGGCCCCTCTCATAGGCGGCGATCATCTCGCCGATGCAGGGCTGCTCGGCGTAGTGCAGCACGTCGGGCAGCAGGAGCGCGAACGGCTCGTTGCCGACGATCTCGCGGGCGCACCAGACGGCGTGGCCGAGGCCCAGGGGGGCCTGCTGGCGCGTGAAGCTCGTCTGCCCGGGCTTCGGCAGGTCGCGCTGCAGGGCCTCCAGCTCGGCGGTCTTCCTGCGCGCCTCCAGGGTGCGCTCCAGCTCGAACTGGCTGTCGAAATGGTCCTCGATCACCCCCTTGTTGCGGCCGGTGACGAAAATGAAATGCTCGATGCCGCCGGCGCGCGCCTCGTCCACCACGTGCTGGATCACCGGCCGGTCCACCACGGTCAGCATCTCCTTCGGCATCGCCTTGGTGGCGGGCAGGAAGCGCGTGCCGAGCCCCGCGACGGGGAAAACGGCCTTGCGGATGCGGTTAGCCATGGGGGAAGGGTGTCCTTTCTTGCAAATTCCGTCACACTATGGTTCAGCCTGCACAATCACAGGGCAAGGGCCGGAATTTGGCCTAGAATCGACTAGTCTGCCAGCGGCACTCAGCCGCAAGAGGGTCCAATTGGGACCCAAGAGGGGCATCGTGATCCTGCCGAAGTCGCGCATCCGGCGCTGGGCGCCGCTGGCCGCCTGCCTTGGCCTGGCCATATGCCTGCCGTTCCTCGCCCACGCTCCCGAGACAATGGCGCAGACCGCAGGCGGGTTCCGCCAGTTCCTGGAGGCGCTGCGGCCCGAGGCCGAGGCCCAGGGCGTCTCGCGCGCCACCTTCGATGCGGCGTTCCAGGGGGTGGAGGCGGACCTGTCGCTGCCGGACCTGGTCCTGCCCGGCAGGGCACCGAGCGAGGTGAAGGGCCAGGCCGAGTTCACGCGCACGCCGGCCGAGTACCTGAATGCCGGATACCTGGCCAGTCTGGCTGCCCAGGGCCGGGCGCTACGGGCGAAGCACGCCGAGGTGCTGGCCAGGATCGAGCGCGAGATCGGCGTGCCCGGCGAGGTGGTGCTGGCCATCTGGGGCCGCGAATCCGCCTTCGGCTCGCACCGCTCGCCCCACTATGCGATCCGCGCGCTGGCAACCCAGGCCTGGCTGGGACGGCGCAAGGAGATGTTCCGCTCCGAGCTGATCTACGCACTGAGGATGCTGCAGGACGGGGTGCGGAC
Organism: Hyphomicrobiaceae bacterium; assembly: GCA_035573595.1. Lineage (GTDB taxonomy): Bacteria > Pseudomonadota > Alphaproteobacteria > Rhizobiales > Hyphomicrobiaceae > AWTP1-13. The sequence goes on along the minus strand of DATMZP010000646.1, from coordinate 5,480 downwards.
CCGCGAGAGCATGAACGCCTCGTGGGCCGGAGCCATGGGTCTCACGCAGTTCATGCCTTCGGAATACTACACCCTGGCCTATGACCTCGACGGCGACGGCCGCAAGGATATCTGGACCTCGGTGCCTGACGCGCTGGCCTCGGCCGCCAACCAGCTGCGCGCCAGGGGCTGGGTGCCGGGCCAGCCGTGGGGCTTCGAGGTGCGCCTGCCGGCCGGCACCTCCTGCCGCATAGAGGGGCCGGGGGGCGCCCGCAGCGTGCGGGAGTGGATGGCGCTCGGGGTGGTGCGGACGCGGGGCCGGGCGTTCCCCGACGGCGTGCTCGACGCGCAGGCCTTCGTGCTGGTGCCCGGCGGCGCCCTAGGTCCGGCGTTCCTGGCGCTGGAGAACTTCATGACGATCAAGCGCTACAACATGTCGGACCTGTACGCCCTGTTCGTAGGCGACCTGTCGGACCGGATCGGCGGCGGCGGCACCTTCGAGGTGCCCTGGGGCGCGGTGCGCCAGCTCTCGACCCGCAGCATCGAGGAGATCCAGGAGCGGCTGCAGGCACGCGGCTACGCCGTCTCCAAGGTGGACGGCAAGGCCGGGATGAACACCAGGGCGTTGATCGGGGATTACCAGTACGCCAGCCGGCTCAAGGTGGACTGCTGGCCGTCCGAGGCCGTGCTCGGCCACCTGCGGAAGGCCGCGGCGGGCGACAAGGCGACCGGCAAGGGGGCCGACAAGGCCGCCCGCCCTGCCGCCGTTAAGGGCTCGCTAGGGGCCACCGCGGTAGGGGCAAAATAGGCCTGCGGCTCCGCCCTGGCCTGCCGTGGCCTTGCCCACCCTTGCTCCTGGCCTTGCTCCTGGCCCCCGGCTGCCGCATGGTGGGGGCGCCGCCGACGGGTTGGCCCGCTGCCACTGCCGAGGACCGGCATTTCTGAGGACTGGCCGATGCGCGCCTGCCTTGCCAAGCTCGCGATCCTCGGGGCACTCATTCTCGCGCCCCTGTCGGCCCTGTGGGGCCAGGAGCTGCCCGGCACCAGCTACGTCACCCCGTTCCCGGCGGGCGACATCTACCGCGTCCAGATCTACGGCGACGCCTTCGCGGAAGGCCTGCTCGGCGGTCTCCTCGATGCCCTCGCGGACGACTCCCGCGTGCAGCTGCAACGCAAGCGCCGGCCGCTGGCCGGCATCACCCGGCCCGAGTTCGACGACGAGATGAAGGCCGAGGAGGCGAGCAAGGACACGGTGCACATCGCCGTGGTCATGGTCGGCTACAACGACCGGTACAACATGCGCATCTCGCCGCGCGAATTTGTGCCTCCCGGCTCGCCGCCGTGGCGCGCCGAGTACGGCCGGCGTGTGGACCGTCTCGTGAAGATGCTCAAGCGGCGCGGCACGGCGATCTACTGGGTGGGCCTGCCGATCATGCGCATGCCGGCCGTGAACGAGCCCGCGCAGGCTGTCAACGACGTGGTGCGGGAGAAGGCGTATCTCAACGGCATCAAGTACATCGATATCACACAGCACTTCTCCGACGAGGCCGGCAACTACACGCCCTATGGGCCGGACATTGCCGGCAAGCAGCGCATCGTGCGCGAGCCCGACGGTGTGCTGTTCACCGGCGCGGGCTATCGCAAGCTGGCGCATTTCGTGGAACGCGAGATCAAGCGGGACCTGACGCAGGCGCGCAGCGAGCGCGCCATTCCGTTGGCGGGCGCCGAGGCCGAGCAGCAGCGCATCGCCGCCCTGCGCCCGCGCCCCAGCCCGGATACGAGCTGGCGCGGCAGCCTCGCTCCCACGAAGGAAGCCGGGGGCAAGGACGCCGGCAAGGCCGCGCCCAAGACCGCCGCGGCCGCGCCCGCCAGCCCCGCGCCTCCCGCCCCCGATGGCCCCGCCGAGTCGAAGGCCGAGCCCGGCCGCATCTCGCTCCGGACGGTGGCGGCCGGCGGCCGGGAGGAGACCGTCACCCTGGAGCTGCCCCGTCCCGCCATCCCGGCGGCGGTGCTGCAGCTCATCACCCGCCGCGACACCGGCGACCGCCCCTCGCAGATGGGCGACGTCCTCGCCGACGACGTGGGCGGAGGCCTCGTGGTGTTGAGCTCGGTGACGCCGGTGGCCGGCCCCGGGGTGCCGCGCAAGGCCATGCCGGGCCAGCCCTACTACCAGGTCTGGTTCAAGGGCGAGCGCCTGTCCCCGCGCCCCGGCCGCTCGGACGACCTAGCCTGGCCCAGGGCCGAGGCGGACCTCACCGTCGAGCCGCCCCGCCCCGCCGCCGCCAAGACCGCGCCGCGAGGGTGAGCCGTTGCGGACGGCGCCGGTGCACTCTCGCGCGCCCCTACGTTCGCTATAGGGCGACGTTCGACGGGAAACCCCGACGCAAAAAGGACGGCCCCGGAGCGGGGGCCGACCGATTCCATGATCCGTGGGGACTTCAGGCTTTCTCATTCCGGAAAGCGGATCATGCCCACGCCAGTTCTATTGCTTCTTCGCCTCTGGCAAGGTCCGCACCTCTGCCTCAGGCAACAGGAGCTTGATCCCGGGCAGCCGTTCGAACTTGTCGGCCGAGATGGTAACCACTCTCGTGCCAAGTCCAAGCACACGACCGATGTCGACCTGGATGGACTGGACTTTATCGTCGGGTCCTTTGATCACCTGGACAACTTTCCCAAGATTCCTGTTGTCGGAACTGTAGACGTCCGCGCCCAGCAGACCGATCAACCTATGCACCCTTTGTCCAACCGCCCCGACGACGGTCTGGCAGGAGGAAGAGAGCGAGCCTCTCTTTTGCTCCAGGCATTGTCTGATCCTGCCCGTCTCTCCGCAGAGCCCCTGGATCTCCTTCAGGCACGTCTCTGCGGCCTGACCGACATCGCTCTTGAGCCGCCGCGCGGCACGATACAAACCAAGTCGGCAGCGCACGCTCAGCATGTCTTCGTGGGCGAGCATGCACAACGCGACACGGCCTTCGCCGGGGGAGACCCTCCCGCAAAAGTCGTCAAGGTCGCGAGCGCAAGCGTCTTCGACCGCCTCGATCGTCTCGGCCACACGATCCTTGAAGATCGATTCCGACTGCTCGTCTGGACGCTCGGTCGGAGCGTTCGTCTCGGCGCCCTTCTGCGTCTGCACGGAGGGCGCGTCGCGATCCTTGCCGCCTCGCGCCTCCTGACCGGACAAAGTCAGTGGCGCGACCAAAAGCGCAGCCGCAATAAGCACGGCCTTGTTCATCGGATTTCTCCATTTGGAACCTACCGCAGGACACAAAGCTGCCTGTGTGGGCGACCTAGTCGCCTTCCCCAAGGCGGTCGCGAATGCGATTCAGCACAGGGCTGTCGCCGTCAGAGTTCCGGACCCGGTCCAGAATGAGCTCACGCAAGTCGTTGCGCCTCTCCAGGCGATCGCTTAACTGATCGCGCAAATCTTCGCGGCTCCCGAGACGATCCTGGATGAGCGCCCGCAGGTCGCTGCGGCTCTGCAATCTGTCTTTCAGAAGGTCGCGCAAATCGTCGCGGCTTGCCAAGCGGTCCAAGAGCAGGTCACGAAGATCGCTGCGCCTCTGCAGCCGGTCCCTCAGTAGATCCCGCAAATCCTCGCGACCCGCCAGGCGATCGAGGATGAGGTCGCGTAGGTCTTTGCGCTTTTCCAAGCGGTCGCGCAGCAGGTCTCGCAAATCGTCGCGACTGGCCAAGCGGTCCGAAAGCAGATCGCGCAGGTCGCTGCGGCTCTGCAATCTGTCTCTCAGAAGGTCTCGCAAATCCTCGCGACTTGCCAAGCGGTCCGAGAGCAGATCGCGAAGGTCGCTGCGGCTCTGCAATCTGTCTCTCAAAAGGTCGCGCAAATCGTCGCGACTTGCCGAGCGGTCCGAGAGCAGATCGCGCAGGTCGCTGCGGCTCTGCCCTCGATCCGCAATGAGGTCGCGCAATCCCTGGGCCGATACCGAAGTGGCGCTTGTGAGCAGGGAAACCGATGCGCCAAGGATGAATGCCGCTTTTGCGATCGCGGGGCCGTGCTTCATGAGGTCGTCTCCTCCATGATCGTGATGACGCCAGGCTGAGTGAGCATCCCCCGGTCTTCGTCCGTGCTTGCCATCCTTCTGCGCGCGTCCAGTGGGACCTGCCATCGGGGAAAACCCGCAAAGGCGGAGGACGCTTCATCTGTGCTGATCGCTAGCTTAAGCAATGCTTTGCGTGCAAAGAGAGCGTGCGACCGGTCCGGCCGCTGTCCGACGAGCGGCAGCACGAAGACAGCGGCCCGCCCCTCCCGTGCAGGCGCGAGGCACCGCTGGTCGCCGGACCCGCCGCAGGATCAAGGGTCTGCGACTCCGCTGACGCGATCGTCGATCCGAGCGACCTCGACCGAGCGGAGATGTCTCCGCCGTAGCAACGCGCGAGCAAATCGGCGGAAGCTCAGCTCACGCCGTCTGCTCCGCCGACGGCCGCGGCTTGCGACGGCCGCGGTCGAGCTTGCCGCGCTGGCCGATCTTGGCGGCCATGGCGTCCACCTTGCGCCTGGCAACCTCGAAGGCGTCGCGAATGGCGAGCCCGAGCTCCTCGTTGGCATGGCTGCCGATGCGGTCGTGGGTGACCACGATCGCCTTGCGGCGCGGCATGCCGATCTCGATCTTGATCTGGTAGACCTTGGGCTTCTGCGGCGTGCTGCGCTGCGGCGCCTCGATGGCCACCCGGCAGCTCGTCATGCGCTCGAAATGCTTCTGCAGCTTGGCGACCTTGTCGCGCACCCGCTGCTCGATGGCCTCGCTTTTTTCGATGCCGTGAAAATGCACCTCGACCTGGGTCATGAAAACGGCCCTTTCCACGCTGGAACGAACCCCGCCCCCGCCGTGACACGGCTATGGAGCCCCCTCTCACTGTGGGAGCACCGCTGCCTCGGGTCAAGCAGGGGCGAGGCCTGAGCGGGGCGCCCGCCTGCGATGCCGATGCGGCGATTGCCTGGGGCAATCCCTGGGCCTAGCATGCCGTTCAACACAACCACGACCGGGCGACGGATTCACCCGGCACCGCACGAGGGAGGACGTTCCGGCCATGGCGTACAACATCCTGCTGATGGGCGCGTCCTACGGGTCGCTGCTCGCCTCCAAGCTGCTGTTCGGCGGCCACTCCATCCATCTCGTCTGCCTGCCGCCCGAGGCGGAGCTGATCAACGCGGAGGGCTTCCGCGTGCGTCTGCCGGTCAGGGGCCGCGCCGAGCCCGTGGTGCTCGATTCGCGCAAGCTGCCCGGCAAGGTGACAGCCGGCGGCGCCGCCGGCGTCAACCCGGCCGACTACGACCTGGTCGGTCTCTGCATGCAGGAGCCGCAGTACCGCTCGGCGGGGGCGCGGGAGCTGCTCGACGCGGTGGCGAAGTCGCGCGTGCCCTGCATGTCGATCATGAACATGCCGCCGCTGCCCTACGTCAAGCGCATCCCGGGCCTCGACTACGAGGCGCTGCGGCCGGCCTATGCCGATGCCACCGTGTGGGATTCATTCGATCCGAAGAG
>DATMZP010000645.1:0-5582 GCA_035573595.1 Hyphomicrobiaceae bacterium | reverse complement strand
TTCGGTGGGACAACTGGGGTCAGGCCCTGCGGGTCTGACCCGGTGCTCCGACGTCAGGTCACGACATGGGGTCAGACCCGCAGGGTCTGACTCCCGCAACTCCTGTCGGCGCGCTGCCGGGTGCACGCCGGGCCTTGACGATTTCACGACAGCGAGCGGCGCAGCGTGGCGAAGAGGCCGGAAACTGCATCGTCGCCGTCGGAGGGCGAGCCGCACATAACGGCCACCGCGAAGCCGAGGAGGCTCACCGACTGCGCCCGCTCCGGGCCTGGGAGCTGACTCATGACCAACGTCGGACAGCAGAACAGGGCGCAGCGCATCATCGTCTCCCAGTCGTCTGGAAGCGCCTGCGTCTCCTGCAGCCGGCTCAGCAGCGGGCGCCAGTAACGCTCAAGCTTGAGCCGCAGGAACTGCCGCCGCAGGTCCGACGGGCGCCAGTCGTGAGACACGACAATGCGGTCTGCGCGCCGCTGCGCCGAGACCCGATAGGCCTGCGCGGCGAGGTCCGGCGTGTAGAGCCATAGCGGATGGGCGAAGATGTTGTGGAAGGTGGCCTTCACCTCTCCCAGCAGCGCCGGGATGGTCCTGCCTGCGAAGGCGGGATCGAACAGCTCGAGCGTCAGTCGGCCGTCCACGCCGCGCCGGGCCCAGACGTTCGCATTGTGGGCGTCGCCGTGCGAGACCAGCACCGGCTGCCTCGCCAGCGCCCGCGGATCGAGCAGGCGGAAGCTCTGCCCGAACAGCTCGCGCAGCGTGTGCCGATAGCCGACCCCGTTGACGATCCAGCGCAGGTTCGCGAAGTCCTCCCAGGGTATCTCCTCGCCACCCACGGGGATGCGCCGGTCCTGGTAGAACTGGGCGTACCGTCCGCCGAGGCGACCCGCGTCGCCGGGCGTGACTAGGCGGTGGTGGAACAGCTGGTGGATGGCCTCGCGCTCCGAGTCCGGGGTTGGCGCGGCGAGCGTGCCGAGCGCCGCCGCCAGCGTCGCATCGTCCAGCGCGGCCTGCGCGGCGACGATCTCCTCGGGGGAGAACTCGGCAGGTTGGCCGGTCTCCAATTTCAGGCAAACATCGGCGAGCTTGCTGTCGCTGCGGTACGCATAGAGCAGGAACTGCCGGCCGGGCGTGCTCGACGCCTTGACGGGAAGGTCCACGGGCAGTCCGGCCTCGGCGAGGACGTGCGCCTTGTAATACTCGCTGACCGTCTCCGCCTCGCCCTCCTCGGTGTGGAACTTGAAGAACAGGCGTTGGCCGCTCGCGTCCACGGCGGTGCCGTTCACGGAGTTCAGGCTGTAGCGGTCGTCGTTGATGGCAACATCTCGGAAGAACGTGCCTGTCTCCTCGCTCAAGAGCCGTGCGGCGGCCGCCGCGGCCTCCGCGCGCCGCCCTGCCTTGACGAGGGTGCGGATCTCGAACGACGTGGTCATGCCGAGCCCCCGACGATCATTGCGCGCTCATTTCGGCGGCGTGTCGCGCCAGGGCGAGACGGCCAGCGCGTGGCCGTCGAAGCCCTCGTACTCGGCCAGTGTGCGGGCGGCCTTTGCCAGCGGCGGATAGCCTGCCTCGGTGACGTGCACCAGCGAGGTGCGCTTGAGGTAGTCGTAGACCGACAAGGGCGAGGCGGTACGGGCGGCGCCGGCCGTGGGGAGCACGGCGTTGGGGCCGAGCACGAAGTTGCCGAGGCAGATGGCGGCATGCTCGCCAAGCAGGATCTCGCCGGCGTTCACCAGCCGCTCGAGGTAGGAGAACGGCTCGGCCGCGTGCACCTGCAGGTGCTCGGCGGCGTACTCGTTGGAGAAGGCGACGGCCTCGTCCATGTCGCGGCACAGCACCACGCCGCCGCGGGCGCCCGTCAGCACCGTGCGCGAGAAGGCGCGCCGGCCCTCCGACTGGCGCTCCCAGATCTTTGGCACGTAGCCGTCGACGAGGTCGGCGATCCGGGCGTCGTCGGTGACCAGGAAGGCGGAGGAATCCGGGCCGTGCTCGGACTCGTTGATGAGGTCGAGGGCGGCCTTCCAGGCGTTGGCGGTGCCGTCTGCCAGCACGATCGCCTCCGAGGGGCCGGCCGGCGGGCCGGGATCGATCTGGCGCGACAGCAGCTGCTTGGCCGCCACCACCCAGGGGCTGCCAGGGCCGACGATCTTGTCGCACTTCGGCACCGTGGCAGTGCCGTAGGCTACGGCAGCCACGGCCTGCGCGCCGCCGCACCTGAAGACCTCCGTCACGCCCACCGCGCGGGCGACGAACAGCGTCGCGTCATCGACCCGGCCGTCGGGGCCTGGCGGGGTGACGAGGATGACACGCGGCACTTTGGCCACCACGGCCGGGATCAGCGTCATCAGGCAGACCGAGGGGAATGAGCCCTTGCCGCGCGGCACGTAGCAGGCGACGCTGGGGATCGGTCCCCACCTCTCGCCAGCCAGCACCCCGGCCGCCACCGGCGTCAGCATCATGGGCTTCGGCAGCTGCGTCTGGTGGTAGCGAAGGATATTGTCGCGGGCATAGAGGATCGCCTTGGCCAGCTCGGCCGGCACGTTGGCGCAGCCGCGGTCGAGTTCTGCCTCCGTGACGCGGATACCGTCGGCCGGGACCGGCGCCCCGTCGAGCTGCTTGGCGAATTCGCTCAGTGCCGCGTCGCCGCGCTGGCGCACCTCATCGATGATGGGGCGGACCTTGTCGAGATAGCCGCCGAGATCGGCCTCGGCCCGCAGGAGCAGCCGGCCGCGCGCCTCCGGCGTCATGTTCGCCAGGACGAAGCGGGAGAGGTTGGTGGTCACGATGTCACCTGCAAGATTTGGCCCCTGCGAGATTTGGGCTGACGCGAGCGGCCCAACTGCTGATATCAGAGCCGTCCCGCAAGGCCCAGGGCCTATCCCACAGGAGATCGCCCAGGGTCAACGCGGAGAGGGAGCCGGTGCACGGCGCCTCAATCTGTAGAGCCTTCGGAGAGCCCCGCGTGCCGCACCAGCGCATCGCCCTCGACGACCGCCTGTTCCTGCCGCCGGGCACGGCCGCCATCCTGTGGGACCTGGACGGTACGCTGGTGGATTCCTTCCAGTTCGACCTCGATGTCTGCGCCCGCATCCTGTCGACCCACGCCGGGCGCCCCATCCATATCCCGGACGCTCTGCTGCGCGAGGGCTTCGCCCTGAGCGGGGCCGACTTCTGGCGCTTCCTGTTCACATCGCTGGACGTGGAGGCGTCGGCCAAGCCCCTGGACCAGGCCCTGGAGGCCGCACACGCCGACTGGCTGGCCCAGCGCCTGGAGCAGGCCTTCCCGATCCACGAGGGCGTGCACGAGGTGCTGGCGGCGGCCCGCGCCGCAGGGCTGCGCCAGGCGGTGGTGTCCAACAACCCCCAGGAGGAGGTCGAGACGATCCTCGCCAACAGCGGGCTCAGCGACAGCTTCGACCTGGTGGCCGGCAACGACGGCTCCGGCCGCGCCAAGAAGCCGGCGCCCGACAGCTACCTCTACGCCGCCGGTGCGCTCGGTCTCGACCCCGGCAAATGCGCGGCCGTGGAGGATTCGGTGCTCGGCCTTACCGCCGCCCGCGCCTCCGGCGCCTACGTCATCGCCATCGCCTCAGGGGCGGAGAGCTTCGAGACGGTCAAGGCCTCGGGGCTGGCCGATGTCTGCTACACGGGCCTGACGCGCTGTCGCGTCGGACGGTCTGCCGGCGGTTCCACCAAGCTCTGCACGCCTTCCAAAGACGTCCGCGAGCTCCTGCGTGGGCTCTCAGGCGGTTCCAAGCCGCTGGACATCGAATGGAACAACGACGACTGGGCTCTTCTCGGCACTATGGTCGCCGGCCTGCCGATGGGATGAGCGCCGAGATTGTGCGCGCCGTCCATGCCGCGCGGAACCTCGACGATCTCGTGTGAGATCGAGGCCCTACCGGAACGCGCAAGATGCTCTGAGATTGCCCTCAGTTATGGTCCTCCGGCAGGGACGGCAGCGGGAAGAACTCGATGCCCTCCTCGCTCAAGGCCTGGGCCTCCTCGCGGGTCGCCTCGCCGTAAATGCCGCGGGGCGGGGCCTCCTCGTAATGGATCTTGCGGGCCTCCTCGGAGAAGCGGGGGCCGACGTACTCCGACTTGGCCTCGATCTCGGTGCGCAGCTTGCGCATGGCCTTGGCCAGCTCCCCGTGGGCGGCGAGGCGGTGGGTCTCGGCCGGCGGCGCAGCGGGGGCAGGCGCCGCCATGGGCGCCGGCGGCTCGGCGGCCTGGTCGGCTGCCTTCCCGGCCCCCTTTTCAGCCCCCTTTTCGGCCCGGGCGCGCCTGACGCCCTTGATGATGTTGGGCGCCATCAGCGACTTGTGCACCTTGGCGGTGCCGCAGCGCGGACAGGCGATCAGGCCGCGCTTGGCCTGGCGGTCGAAGGCGGCGCTGCTGGCGAACCAGGCCTCGAACTCGTGGCGCTTCTCACATTTCAGGCGGTAGCGGATCATGAGGCTTCCATGGTCAGTGCGGGCGCCGCGCGGCCGATCTCGAATGGGCGGTCGTGCTGCAGCGATGGGATGCGCCGGCGTGCCTTCTCCACCTCCCCCGACCCGATCTCGGCGACGATGACGCCGACCTGCGCGTCCGCCTCCGCGATAACATCTCCCCAAGGCGAAACAATGAGGCTGTGACCGTAGGTCTCACGGCCGCTCTCGTGTCGGCCGGCCTGCGCGGCGGCAAGGACGAAGCAGCCGTTCTCGATGGCGCGGGCGCGGATGAGGACGTGCCAGTGCGCCGCTCCGGTCTGGCGGGTGAACGCCGATGGGATGGCCAGGAAATCGGCCCCGGCCTTGGCCAGCGCCCGGTAAAGGTGCGGGAAGCGCAGGTCGTAGCAGACCGTCAAGCCCAGGCTGCCCCAGGGCAGGTCGGCGAGCACCCCGGCGCTGCCGGCCTGGTAGCTCCTGGATTCGTGGTAGCTCTCGCCGCCCGGCAGCTCCACGTCGAACATGTGCAGCTTGTCGAAGCGGGCCTGGATGGCCCCGTCAGGGCCAAAGAGCAGGGAGCGGTTGGCGATCTTGCCGTTTCCCAGCAGGACGGCCATGGAGCCGACGTGCAGCCAGATGCCGAGCTCCTGCGCCAGCGCGGCAAAGCGCGCCACGGCGGGGTTGCCCTCCTCGGGGCGGACGGCGGCGAACAGGCGCCCACGCTCCATCTCCATGAGGGTGGTGATCTCCGGCGTCTGCACGTACTGCGCGCCCTGAGCGACCGCCTCGCGGATCAGCGCGGTGGCATCGGCCAGGTTGCGCTCGACGTCACGGCCGGAGCACATCTGCACCAGGGCAGCGCGGAAGCTTTGGCGTTGCAGAGACATGCGGAACAAGGTCCCCAGAGGCTGCCTGCCAATGTAGGGGGTCGCCGCCGCGGCGCATAGACGGAAGCACGTCACACCCTTATCGATATCGGCGGCAGAGCCTGCTGACCATCAGGGCGCGACCATCGCCTCGTTGGTCACCAACGCCAGGGCCAGGACATCGACTCGCGCTGCGCCAGCCCGTTTCAGGGTGCGGGCGCAGGTCTCGACGGTCGCTCCCGTTGTAACCACATCGTCGACGAGCAGCACGTTGCGACCGCGCAGGACTGCG
>DATMZP010000644.1:0-3214 GCA_035573595.1 Hyphomicrobiaceae bacterium | reverse complement strand
CCAGTACCTCGACACGCTCTACCCAACGGGTGAGGATTTTCAGAGGATGTCGAACATGGACGTTCTCAGCGGCCTGCTCGACGCGGGCGACACCTTGCGGCCGGCCCGGGAGGTCCGCCACTGGATCTACTTCGGCAGCCGGGATGACAGGCAATCGTTCGCTGGCAAGGTAACAGCGTTCGGCTACAAGATCGGATCCGAGACCGACGGCCCCCAAGACCGTCCCTTTGGCCTTGTCATCGCGCGCGACCAAAGCGTCACCCCCGACCGGATCGACGGTGCTGTCATCGAGCTGTACCGGCTCGCCAAGCAGGCCAGTGCCGAGTACGGCGGCTGGGAGGCTGCGGTGGTCAAGCCCAAGGCACGTCCGCGGAGATGACTGCCGTCGGCGGCGGTGCAGCTCTCGCTCCCGTACGCCCGCGCACTCCGGCGCAGCTGCAGTAACCACGCTTCCACCACAAACCGCCACCATATGGTTAACTGCGACTTGGTGCGCAGCGCCCGGAGAACATGGTCTCAGCCTCGAAGCTCATGGCGATTTATCGGGCGATGGACCCGGCGAGGTACCGGGCAATGCTCCCCAGGGCCGCGGCCTGGACATCGCGCAAACTGTCAGCAGCCATCGTGCTGGGACTCGTGCTGATTGCGCTGCTGCCCGACATTCCTCCGTTCCTGGCGGCGGCGCCCGCTGCCCCGGTGGAGATGGTCCGCACCGTGCGCGTGCCCTACCTCGATCCGGCGCAGCGCGAGGACGCGTCGCCGCGCCCATCCGCCAGGGAGCGGCCGGCCAAGGTCCTGCCGGCCAGGATCCTGCCCGCCAAGATCCTGCAAGTGGTGGCCCAACGCTCCCGCGCCCGGCGTGAGGGCCGGCGCGAGCCCGACAGCGGGGCGCTCGGCAAGGCCGGCGCGGGCGGGAGCGGCGAGAAGGCGGCAGCCGCGGCGCCCGCCGATGCCAAGGCCGACCCAAAGAAGGGCGGGACCGAAAAGGGCGACGCCGGGAAGACCGACGCGGGGAAGACCGACCCCAAGGCCGCCTCCAATGCTGAGCCGCCCGAGCCCAACGAGTGGTCGGATACCGAGGTCATCGCGGCGCTGCGCGACTGCCTGCGCCGGCTGGCGCCGCTGGGCGTCGAGATCGAGGTGGCCGAGCCCCTCCGGCAGGAGCGGTGCGGGGCGCCGGCACCCATCATGCTCAAGCGCCTCGGGCCGGGGGCGGCCCGCGTCGAGTTGCAGCCACCGGCCATGCTTAACTGCGCTATGGCGGCCAGCCTCCAGACCTGGGCGGAGAAGACGCTGCAGCCGGCCGCGCAGGAGGTGCTGGGCAGCCCGGTCGTGCGCATCCGCAACGTTTCGGGCTATGCCTGCCGCAATCGCGTGGGCACCGCGTTCCACGCCGACCGGCTGAGCGAGCATGCCCTGGCCAACGCCATCGACATCTCAAGCTTCGTCACGGCCGACGGCCGCACCGTCGACGTGCTGGGGCAGTGGGGGCCTACAGCACGGGAGCTGCGCGACCAGCAGGAGAAGGCGTGGGAGGCGGTGCAGGACGCCAAGGGCGCAGCCAAGGAGGCGGAGAAGCACGCCGCGGAGGCCGCCAGGGCCGCGCGGTCGGCGCGGGGGCCGAAGCAGGCGGAGGCCAAGAGCGATGCCGAGCGCGCCAAGCAGGAGGCAGAGCGCAAGAAGGATGCTGCGCAGAAAAAGGAGGCCGAGTGGCGCAGGATACTGTCGCGCGCCGCCGAATACCAGAAGCTGGCGCGCGTCGAAGCGGGGCCGCCTCCTCGCCCACAGCGCAGCGATTTCAGGAAGGCGGAAGAGGCGCGGAGCAAGCTCCCCGTCGCCAAGGCGGCCGATGCGAAGGGAGCCATCCCCGTTCCCGCCAGCAAGGACGGCGAGAGCCTGCCTTCCGAGTCCGTATTCCTGCGCCGGCTGCACCGGGGCGCGTGCGGCACCTTCGGCACGGTGCTTGGCCCCGACGCCAACGAGGCGCACCGCAACCACTTCCACTTCGATCTGGCGGCGCGCAAGCGCAGCGCCTTCTGCGAGTAGCGGCAGTCGGGTGTCGGGCGTCGGCAGTCGGGGTGCCGCCTCCTATCTGTCCCCTTTTGCGATTGCGGACATCCGATGCTCGACTGCCGAATCTCGATGGCGGACCCCGCCCAATGGACCGCGCCACATACGCGCCTTACAGTGCCCCGAGGAAACCCGGAAAAGACAGGCCGAGACGCCATGGACCACGCCCCCGCCGAGACGCCCGAGCGCAAGGCCTTCTACGCCCGGATCGACAAGGACAACCTCGCCCCATTGTGGGCCGTGCTGCGCGAGCTGATCACGCCGGAGCCCAAGAGCGCCTGCCAGCCGGCGCTGTGGCGATTCGATATCATCCGCGCCGCCATGCTGGAGGCGGGCCAGCTGATCACCGCCAAGGAGGCCGAGCGGCGCGTGCTGGTGCTGGAGAACCCCGGCATGCGCGGCAAGTCGCAGATCACCACGTCGCTCTATGCCGGCGTGCAGCTCGTCATGCCGGGCGAGGTGGCGCCGGCGCATCGGCACTCGCAGTCGGCGCTGCGGTTCGTCCTGGAGGGCAAGGGCGCACACACCGCCGTCAACGGCGAGCGCACCATGATGGAGCCGGGCGACTTCGTGATCACGCCTTACATGGCCTGGCACGACCACGGCAACCACTCGGACGCGCCGATGTTCTGGCTCGACGGCCTCGATGTGCCGCTGATCGCCACGCTCGATGCCTCGTTCGTGGAGCGCCTGGGCGAGGACGAGCAGCCGATCGGCAAGCCGGTGGGGGATTCCTCCGCCCGCTACGGCGCCAACCTGCTCCCCGTCGACCACAAGACGGGCTCGGCCACCTCGCCGATCTTCAACTACCCTTACGCCCGCACGCGCGAGGCGCTGGCGCAGCTCGCCAAGGCCGGCCCGCTCGATGCCTGCCACGGCGTCAAGATGCGCTACACCAACCCGGTCACCGGCGACCATGCCATGCCGACCATGGGCACCTTCATCCAGCTGCTGCCTAAGGGCTTCAAGACCGCGCGCTACCGCTCCACCGACGCTACCGTGTTCGCGGCCGTTGAAGGCCGCGGGCGCACGCGTATTGGCGAGCAGGAATACACGTGGGGACCGAAGGACATCTTCGTGGTGCCGAGCTGGAAGCCCGTCGTGCACGAGGCCGAGGAGGAGAGCGTGCTGTTCTCCTTCTCCG
>DATMZP010000643.1:0-6960 GCA_035573595.1 Hyphomicrobiaceae bacterium | reverse complement strand
TCGAATGCCTGTTTGGCAAGCAATACTAATGTACGAAGTCTCCGCAAATTAGGGAAGATAAGCTATTTGCATTAAGTGCCGTTTGTTGCGCTACCGACACAAAGCCCCATTGGCGATCTAATATTTTGATCTTTCATGGTAATTCTCGATTTCGATCCGATCGCCGAGGCCCATTTATAATAATGGCATCTGAAATAACAAGTGCGATATATTATATATAATAAGCAAAATGAATCTCGGACGTCCGATATATGTTATCTGGTCGATGGCGGCTCGCTCGGATGTGCTGCCAGTGGCAAAGCGGCAAGGCCGTCCCTCCGCCGGCGCGGCCGAGAGAGGCTTCGCGCTCCGCTCTCGGCGTAGTCGATGCGGCCCCGTGAGTCGTCGAGCGGATCGTCGTTCATGGCATCGTGTTCGTTCCGGCCTTCCGCCCTCAGAGCAGCTCCGCCAGCATGCGCGCGGCTCGCTCGGCGCCGTCGGCCTCCACAGGCCGCGGTCTTCGCGGCGCCCCGAGCTCCGCCAGCATTGTCTCGGCGATGATATCGGGCGTTGCGGTGGCGAACTCCAGCCGTCGCCCCGCACGATAGCGGTCGAGGCGGTGGGCCACGTGGTAGTTCTGCTCGAAATGGTTCCTGAGCGGAAAATAGAGGAACGGCGTGCCCGCCGCCGTCAGCTCCATGCAGGTGGTGAGGCCGCCCTGCACCAGGGCCAGATCGCACGCCGCCAGGTGCCTGTCGAGGTTCGGCACGAAGGCCCTCACCTCCACGCCGTCCGGCGCATCGAGCGACCTTGGATCGATGCGCGGCCCCGCCACCACGACCATGCGAAGCTCCGGCAGCCGGCCGCGCACGACCGGATAGCTCTGCAGGATGCGCCGGATCAGATGCGTGCCGACGCCGGAGCCGCCGGCGGTGACGATGCACACCCGCTCGCCCGGCCGATAGCCCAGGCTCTCGCGCAGGTCGGCGCGGCTGCCGAAGCTCGCCGGATGCTCGCCGATGATGTAGCCGGCGAACTCGAAGTGCCTCGGCACCCAGTCGCGCATGGCCGGCAGGTCCTTGCCGAACGACAGCGGCACGATGTCCTCGGGGGTGCCGACGAAGATGGCGCGGTCGCGCACCTCAGGGTGCCGCTCGATGTGGCCGATCATCTCGGCGTTGTAGTCGCTGGTGAGAAAGGCCTCGTCATCGCCCCCCGACGGCATCGGCACGTAGCCGACGAAATCCGTGAGCCACGCCAGCCTCGCCCGCTTCAGCTCGGGATGCTCGTGCCAGTAGTGGTCGATGTCCCAGGCCTCGTCGGCGACGACGAGGTCGTAGCCGCCCTCGTCGACGGCATCCTGGAAGATCATGAAGTTGGCAATCAGCACCTCGTCCATGCGGCGGATGGCCTGGAAGCAGTTGAGCTCGTGCGCCCCCGATTCCAGCTCGATGTGCCGGGACTCGCTGGCGAGCCGCCCGCTCAGGGGATGGATGCGCTCGCCGTGGGCCGCCAGGAGCCGGGTCACCGGGTCCTGCGCCAGCCAGTCGACCTGCAGGTCCGGGTGCATCCTCCGCAGCTCGCGCACGATGGCGATGTCGCGTCGGCCATGCCCCAAGCCGATGGGCGAGGAGAGGTAGAGCGCCTGTCTGGGACGGCCGGCGCGCGCCGGCTTCGGCCGTCTCCTGCCCGGAGCCGGAATGCCGAGCCTGCGGTCGAGAAAATCGTTGATCAGGTCGTTGCACTTCGCCGGGACGCGGCCGAGCGGATTGTGCCCGCCGCCCGCAATGGTCGCCAGCTCCGCGCCGGTGGCCTCGGCGACGGCCTGCGCCCGCGCGTAGGGCTGGATCTGGTCGTTGTCGCCGTGGATCAGCAGCAGCGGGCTGCGGATCCTGCGGTACATGGCCTCGCCGACATCGTACGCGGGCGGCAGCAGGCGCGCTTCCACGGTGCTGACGAGCACGGGGCCGCTGGTCTCGCCGGCCCATTCCAGGCCGTCCTCGATCTGCTTGGTGGAGTGCGGCTCGCTGCAGATGTGGCGGATGAAGTGGTCGGCGAAGCCGGGATAGCTGGCGAGCCAGTAGTCGCGGTTGTACTTGTCCCAGCCTTCGTAGGTTTCGCGTCTGGCCGAGAAATGCCGCGGCGTCGTGTACGGATAGCCGGGACCGACCGTTGCCACGGTGCCGACCAGGATCGCCGCCTTGACGCGCGCGGGGTGGTAGGCCGCCAGCACCGTGGCGTGCAGGCCGCCGAGCGACAGGCCGACCAGGATGGCCTCCCTCGTGCCCGTCGCGTCCATGACGGCCACGCCATCGCCCACCTGGTCGTCGAGCGAGTAGGCTGCGGGCTCTATCGGCCTGTCCGACTTGCCGTTGCCGCGGGGGTCGAAGGCGATGCAGCGGAAGCGCTCGCTGAAGTAGGCCAGCTGGCCCTTGTAGACGCGCGAGTGCACGATGCACCAGGGCGGCAGGAACACCATCGTCTGCGGGCCGTCGCCGTAGACCTCGTAGTGGATCTTGACGCCGTCGCGCTCTACGAAACCCTCCCCGTCAGGCAGCTTCGCCCGCATGGCGCTAACTCCTCGATGACTGAGCTTCCGCGCTGCGAATGAGATCGCCGCAGCGCCGCAGCGCCTGGCGCACCGGCGCGCCCTCCTTCTCCGCACCGATCAAGTAGAGGCTCTCCGCTCCGATGAACGCATTGCTCACCAGCGCCGCGATGTCCTCGGCTGAGAACGGGCGCAGGGCGCCCAGCTCCCGCTCGGCCTTGCGCGCAAGAGCTGCGATCAGCTCGAACCAGCCGATCAGGCCGGCCCGCACCACTTTGGCCACCTCGGCGTCGGCAAACCCAACCGCGATCAGCTCCTGCAGCACCCGCACATAGCCGGAAGCGATATCCTCATCGAGGTAGTCGCAGGCAAGATCCCACTGCTCGGAGAGCTTCAGGGCCGGATTGGAGAACATGGCGTTCTGGCGGCCGAGCAGCTGGGCGTTCAGATACTCGAACAGCGCCAGCACCATCCCCCGCTTGGAGCCGAAATGATAGTGGATCTGGCTGAGCGGCACGCCCGCCGCCGCCGCCACATCGCGGGTGGAGAGCCCGGCGTAGCCCTTCTGGCGCAGCACCGTCTTGGCCGCCTCCAGCAGCGTGGTGCCCGTCTCCGCCCTTGCCGATGTGCGCGCCATGCCGGGCCTCCTGGCTCGTGGCTTCCGTCCGTTCAGAGGAGACGGCCCTCGCGCCGGCGTTGCTCCAGCGCCTTGAAGAGCGGGATGAGCATCGGCACCTCCTCGCGATAGCGCCGATACTGCTCCCCGAACAGCGCCATCAGATCGCGTTCCTCAAGGAAGATCCCGATCAGGATGTAGCCGGTGGTCGCGATGGCGAACAGCAGGTGGCCCACGCTCATGGTCGGCGCCGCCCAGAACGCCAGCAGGAACCCGAGATAGATCGGGTGCCTCACCCTCTTGTAGAGCGAGGGCGTCCTGAAGACAGGGCTCGGCAGCTCCTGCCCGCGCAGCCGCGCCCACACCTGGCGCAGGCCGAACAGCTCGAAATGGCTGATCAGGAAGGTGGAGACTAGCACCAGCGCCCAGCCGGTCCAGAAGACCGCCTGCAGGATGACAATACCGGCCGGATGCGACACCGACCACACCGCGCCGGGGATCGGCCGCCACTGCCAGTAGAGCAGGAGCAGAGCGGCGCTGGCGAGCAGCACGTAGGTCGTCCGCTCCACCGACTTCGGCACGATGCGGGTCCACCACCGCTTGAACGCCGGCCGCGCCATGACGCTGTGCTGAATGGCGAACAGCCCGAGCAGCAGGGTGTTGACGAGAAGCGCCGTCCCGAGGCTGCCCGGCATCCCGCTGTCGATGGTCTTCGGCGCCGGCAGATTGCCGACGAAGGCGATGGCGTAGAGGAAGGTGGCGGCGAAGATCAGATAGACCGCCGCGCCGTACAGAGCTGCAACAATACCACCCATGGCTTGGCTCCCGATGGCTGCCGGACCGAACCTCGTCGAGGGTCGATCCATCCAAGTCGGCCGACCGACCGAATTCTTTGTGTAGATATGTCGGTCGGCCGACCGAGTCAAGAGGCGCGGGCGAACGGTTGTCTCTGCCTGTGCCGGGGGTGGGCTGAGGTGGGTTGGCCGAGCATGGCTCCGTTGCGGATCGGAGCGCCTGCGCTTGCGTCCGCCTCGGGCCAGACGCGAGGCGGCGGGCTACAGCCCGGTCAACGCCAGCGCGATCACACCCGCCATCGCGACCCACCCGGCATGCCGCCCTCGGGTCGCGATGGCGTTGCCGATGGCGGCGTATCCGTACACGACGACCGCCGCGGCAATGATCCACTGGCGAGCGGCCTGCGAGCCCAGAGCGGGCGCGGCGATCAGCAAGACGCCCATGGCGATCCAGTCCACCGTGCTGGCCTGCCAGACCATACGCAGCAGCCCGCGCGCCCGAGGCGGCTCGATGCGAGTCCTGGCGAATACCCGCACCTCGGCGACGATGCCGTGCGCGATCGCGACAAGAATGGCCAACACGCCTGCGGCCTGCAGCGCGAGATCCCGCATCCACCGCCTCCATACAGGACTGCATGGTTCGACCATGCTCCCTCGGGTAGCCAGAGTCAATACATCTCTGTATGGCGGGCGGCGCCGACATCGAGCGGGCACTGGGCGGCACTGGGCGAGATGGACCGCAGGCCGCGCGACGGCCTGGAGCGGCTATCCATGGAAACGGGCATTGAGCAGCCGGCCGGGCGTCGCTTTTGCGTAAAGGGTTGATCCGCGGCGGCCCGTTGACGATTTCCTCGGAAAGGGCTGCGAGGATGGCCCGAAACGGAGGCCCGACGATGCACAGCGAGACCCTGGGACGCCGGCAGCACAGCCATGTCTTCCTCGGCCCCCGGCACGACGAGAACGAGCGCCGGACCTGGGCGGTGGTGGCGCTGACGGCCGTAACCATGGTGGCGGAGATCGTGGGCGGCACCGTGCTCGGCTCCATGGCGCTGGTCGCCGACGGCTGGCACATGGCGACCCATGCCGGCGCCCTCGGCATGGCGGCGCTGGCCTACCGCTTCGCCCGCCGCCATGCCGAGGACGAGCGCTTCGGCTTCGGCACCGGCAAGTTCGGCGATCTCGCGGCCTACTCCAGCGCCATGATCCTGGGGGTGGTCGCGTTGCTGGTCGGCTACGAGTCCGTCGCGCGCCTCTACAATCCGGTGTCCATCGGTTTCGACCAGGCGATTGCCATCGCCGTGCTGGGCTTGGGCGTGAACCTCGCCAGCGCGTGGCTGTTGCGCGAGGATCCGATGCACGGCCACCATGCCGAAGCCCTCGATGGCCCTCACGCGCACGGCCATCGTCATCGCCACGATCACAACCTGCGCGCCGCCTACGCGCACGTCCTGGCCGACGCCCTCACGTCGGTGCTGGCCATCGCTGCCCTGCTGGCCGGCCGCTTCTTCGGCTGGGTGTGGATGGACCCGGTCATGGGGCTGGTCGGCGCGGTCATCATCGCCCACTGGGCGGTCGGCCTCATGCGCGCGTCGGGCGCCGTGCTGCTCGATACGGTGCCTTGCGAACGGCTTGCGGCCCAGGTGAAGGGGCGCCTGGAGCAGGGCACCGACCGGGTGGCCGACCTGCACCTGTGGCGCCTGGGCCCGGGCCATCTTGGCGTGGTGGCGGCCATCGTATCCGACCTGCCGCGGCCGCCCGACGCCTACAAGGCGCGCCTTGCCGGGGTGGCCGGCCTCTCCCACGTGACCATCGAGGTGCACGCCGGCCCCGCGGCGGGCGTCCGCTGACGCCGCGTTGGGCGTGACGACAGGAAGCGGCGCCTGGCGAGGCACGCGCCTATCCCGGGGCTGCAGGCGAGCACCTCGTCGTCATGATGAACGAGTGTCGAGCGGGCTCGAATGCCAAGACCAGGCGCGAGCTCGGATGGCACCCCGCATTCGCGTCGTGGCGGCAGGGCTTCGCCGAGGTCCTGCAGGCGCGGCCGGCGCCCCCGTGACGCCGGCGCGCGGACGTGGATAGAATGGCATGCAAATTCGAGAATCCGACCCCCGAGGAGAAGCGGCCATGGGTGTGCCCAGGATCGCCATCGACTACGGCTCGGCCGTGCCGGTGGGCATGTCGCGCGAGGAATGGGAGGCGCGGGTGCTGCTCGCCGCCTGCTACCGCGTGCTCGCCCACCTGGGCTGGACCGAGATGATCTACAACCACATCACCCTGCGGGTGCCGGGACCGGAGCGGCACCTGCTGATCAACCCGTTCGGCCTGCACTACACCGAGGTGACGGCCTCCAACCTCGTCAAGATCGACCTCGACGGCAATATCCTCTCCGACAGCCGCTGGCCCATCAACCCGGCGGGGCTGGCGCCGCACGCCACCATCCACCGCCACATCGAGGCCGCCCACTGCGTGATGCACACCCACACCACCGCGGGCCTGGCGGTGGCCTGCACCAAGGGCGGGTTGTCGATGACCAACTTCTACTCGGCCCAGCTCTACGGCAAGGTCGCCTATCACCACTTCGAGGGCATCACCGTGAACCCCGACGAGGGGCCGCGCATGCTGAAATCCCTCGACGGCAAGCCCGTCCTGATCCTGCGCAACCACGGCCTGCTGGCGTGGGGCGAGACGCTGCCGCAGGCCTTCGCGCACCTGTGGACGGTGCAGCGCGCCTGCGAGATCCAGGTCGCCGCCAGATCTATGGGTGACGAGCTGATCGAAATCCCCACGCCCGCGCTGGAGCAGGCAACCGCCAAGTCCCTCCAGTTTGATCCGAAATACGGCGCCGGCGTCGACGTGTTCAACGCGCTGGTGCGCCAGATCGATCGCCAGGATCAGTCCTACAAGACCTGAGGTTCATGCCTGATGCGTATTCTCGTGATCGGCGCCGGCGCCATTGGCGGCTGGCTTGCCGGCGTCCTCTCCCGCGGCGGCGCCGAAGTGTCCGTGCTGGCGCGCGGCGACAC
>DATMZP010000642.1:0-21706 GCA_035573595.1 Hyphomicrobiaceae bacterium | reverse complement strand
TCGTCGCGCAGCGCCCGTCGTAAGCGCCCCATCCCACCGGTGTCCCCATGGCAAAGTCGAAACGCGCCCTCGCGCGCGCCGCATCCCCTGCGCGCCGTTCCGCTCCGCATGCTGCATCCCGGCCTCCCCGCGAGACCCCACTGCAATGGCTGCGCCGGCGCAAGGACAAGAGCGGCCGGAGGCTGCTGACCGAGGCGCAATTCCAGGCGGGCGAGAGGCTCGCCGAGGACTACTGGCACGCCCAGCTGATGCCGCGCGTCACCGCCAACTGGTCGGCGCTGGCGCCCGGCGAGCGCACGCGCCGCTCGGCGCCGGGCGCGGGCGTGGAGATGCGCGACGCCGTGGCCGCGGCGCGCCAGCGCGTCGGGCGTGCGCTGGAGGCGGCCGGCCCCGAGATGGCCGGCCTCCTCGTCGACGTGTGCTGCCACGAGACCGGCCTGGAGGCAGCCGAGAGGACTGCCGGCTGGCCCTGCCGCTCAGGCAAGGTGGTGCTCGACATCGCGCTCACGACGCTCGCCCGCCACTACGGCCTGATCCCGCCGGAGCGCCCCCTCTCACCCCGCCTGCGCCACTGGGGCGATGCCGACTATCGGCCGACTCTCGATGCGTGGCGGCCCAACATCCCTCATGACACCCATGCGAAGACGCCACAGCCCGCTGCGTTGCCCAACCCGGCGAAATCTGCTTAGCCAAAGGCAATGGGCAGTCGTTCGCTGGACGTCGCTGGCTGCACGTTGCCCTCGCCGCTTCCCAGTGCCCGCGCTCCGCCCATTCTCCACATCTCCCCATGCAGAAGCTGGTCCACGCCCCGACTGCCGGCTACACCGCCACCAGGCCAGTCGTGGCCATCGGCCTGATGTGCCTCACCTTCGGGCTGTTCGCGTGCCTCGACACCACAGCCAAGTATCTCGGCTCGGCCACCAGCCTGCCGATCGCGCAGATCGTGTGGATGCGCTTCCTCGGCCAGCTCGCCGGGATGATGGCGCTGCTGGGGCTGGTGGCGGTGCCCGATCTCCTGCGCACGCGCAAGCCGGGCCTGCAGATCGTGCGGTCGTTTCTCCTGCTTGCCTCCACGGTTTTCAACTTCCTGGCCCTCCGTCATCTGCAGCTCGACCAGACCACCACCATCAACTTCCTGGCGCCGCTCGCCACCGCGGTGCTGGCCGGGCCCCTGCTGGGCGAGTGGATCGGCTGGCGCCGCGGTGTCGCCATCGCCGTCGGTTTCTGCGGAGCGCTGGTGGCCATCCGGCCGGGATTCGCCCCCGGATTCGCCCCGGGGCTCGCTGGCGTACAGCCGGCCGTGCTGCTGGCTCTCGGCACTATGCTCTGCATAGCCTTCTTCGGCATCGTCACCCGCTACCTTGCCGCCTTCGACCGGTCCGAGGTGACGCTGTTCTGGTCGCTGATGGCGGGCACCCTGGTGGTGGCCCCGTTCGCGCTCGCCGAGTGGGTCTGGCCCGCGGGCGCGTCCGCCTGGCTGCTGCTGCTCTCCATGGGGGTGTACGGCGGGCTCGGCCACTACGCCTTCATCGTCGCGCACCGCTATGCGCCGGCGTCCACGTTGGCGCCCTTTCTCTACATCTCGCTCGTCACCCACTCCACCTCGGGATACCTGGTGTTCGGCCAGGTGCCCGACCGCTGGACGCTGGCCGGCGCCGCCATCGTCATCGCCACCGGCTTCTATCTCTTGCACCGCGAGCGCGCCACCGCCCGCGCCGCCGCCGTGTCGATGACCAGCGAGGCCGCATCGCAGCGCTGATCGGCTGACACGAAACGAGCGGATTCCCTCCCCCTTGTGGGGAGGGGCTAGGGGTGGGGGAATCCCGATATTCGAGGTTTGGGATTCCCCCCCACCCTGTCCCTCCCCCACAAGGGGGAGGGAACGCTGTGGCGCGCACCGTTGCGTCAGCGAGGGTCGGCGCAGCCGGTGATCGGCTGACACCTTTGCTTCCCTTTACTTCGAGTAGGCGTCCACCACGGCTTTCCCGGACGGGCCGGCCTTGGCGATCCAGTCGGCGGTGAGCTGCGCGCCCATCTTCTTGAGGCCGGCCGTGAGCGCCGGGCTCGGGGGCAGCACCTTCATGCCCTTGGCCTTGAGCTGGTCGAGATACCAGCCGGCCTTCTCCTCGGCGATCTTCCAGCCTCGCACCTCAGCGGCCGCCGCAGCCTTCAGCACGCCCTCCTGCGTGGCCTTGTCGAGGCTGGCGAAGGCCGCTTTGTTGACGAAGACGACGTTGCTCGGGATCCACGCCTTGCAGTCGTAGTAGTGCGACATGGTCTCCCAGACCTTGCTGTCGTAGCCGGTGGAGCCCGAGGTCATGAACGCGTTGACGGTGCCGGTGGCCAGCGCCTGCGGCAGCTCCGCCGCCTGGATCGTCACCGCCTGGGCTCCCGCCAGCTCGGCGATGCGCGTCGTCCCCACGTTGTAGGCGCGCATCTTGAGACCCTTGAGGTCATCGACGGAGTTGACCTCCTTCTTGGCGTAGAGCCCTTGCGGGCCCCACGCCACGGTGTAGAGCAGCATGATGCCCTGGCTGTCGAGCTTGGCCGCCATCGCCGCCTTGCGCGCCGCGTAGAGCCTCTTGGCGTCGGCGTAGCTGGAGGCGAGGAACGGGATGGTGTCGAGCCCGAAGATCGGGTCCTCGTTCTCATGGATCGAGATCAGCACCTCGCCCATCTGGGCCTGGCCGGTGGCCACCGCGCGTTTGATTTCGGGCGCCTTGAACAGCGAGGCGCCGGCATGCACCGTCACCTGCAGCTTGCCTCCGGTCTCCTTCTCCACCTCCTTGGCGAAGAACACCAGGTTCTCGGAGTGGTAGTTGTCGGCCGCGTAGGCGCCCGGCAGGTTCCACTTGGTCTGCGCGGCGGCAGGATTGGCGAAACCGAGCGCAAGGCTCAGCGCCCCGCTCAATGCAAGTGCTCCACCCCAGGTCAATAGTCTCGTCTTCATCGGTTGGCTCCTTCTCCTCATAACCTCATAACCCCGTCAGTTCGGAAACACCCAGTTCGGCACCACCATTACGATGCCAGGGAAGAGCGTAATGATGGCCACGGCCGCCACCAGCAGGAAGAAGAACGGCAGCGCCGCCAGCGCCACCGTATTGCTGTCCCAGCCGCTCATGGTCTGCAGCACGAACAGGTTGAAGCCCACGGGCGGCGACACCTCCGCCATCTCCACGATCAGCACCAGGAAAATACCGAACCAGACGAGGTCGAAGCCCGCCTTCTGCACCATCGGCAGCACCACCACGGTGGTCAGCACGATCATGGAGATGCCGTCGAGCGCCGTGCCCAGGATGATGTACATGACCGTGAGCGCCGCAATCAGCATGTAGGGGCTGAGGTTGAGGGTCTCGACCCAGCTCGCCAGCGCCGCCGGAATGCCGGTGTAGCCCATCGACGTGGACATGAACGAGGCGCCGGCCAGGATCAGCATGATCATGCAGGTGATGCGCGTGGTGCCCATCACGCTGGCCCAGAAGCTCTCCCAGGTCAGCGCGCCCGACCACCAGGCGATGGCGAGCGACCCCAGCACGCCCCAGGCCGCGCATTCGGTGGCCGTGGCCCAGCCGAGCAGCAGCACCACGAACACCAGCAGGATCAGGAGGGTGCAGGGGATGAGCTGGAGCGACTCCTTGAGCTTCTCCCGCAGCGTCATTCTGGGCTCCGGCGGCGGCATCTTGTCGGGGTTGAGGAGCGCCCAGACCGCGATGTAGCCCGAGTAGAGCGCCATCACCAGCAGGCCCGGCAGGAAGCCGGCGAGGAATACCTTGAGGATCGAGACGTTGGCCGCCACCGCATAGATCACCATGGTGATCGACGGCGGAATCAGGATGCCCAGCGTGCCGGCGCCGGCGAGCGAGCCGAGCGATACCATCTCGGGGTATCCGCGCTTCTTGAGCTCCGGCAGCGCGATCTTGGCGATGGTGGCGCAGGTGGCGGCCGAGGAGCCGGAGACCGAGCCGAAGATGCCGCAACCCAGCACGTTGACGTGCAGGAGCCGGCCAGGGATGCGGCCAAGCCATGGCGCCAGGCCACGGAACATCTCCTCCGACAGCTTGGTGCGGAATAGGATCTCGCCCATCCAGATGAAGAGCGGCAGCGCCGCCAGCTCCCAGGAGGCGGCGTTGCCCCAGATCTTGGTGGCGAGCACCGCGCCGGCCGGAATGTCGCCGGCCGCGAACTGCATGCCGAGCCAGCCGCAGGCGAGCAGGCTGATGGCGATCCACACGCCCGCCCCGAGCAGGACGGTCAGCACCACCGAGATCAGGATGGAGACGCCGATGAGGTCCATCGCAGCCGCCCTTCAAACGCCGCTGGAGACGGCGCGCTCGATGGCCTCATCGGCGGTCTTCGGCGGCTCCCTCTCGTAGGTCGGCTTGAGCCCGCCGATGACGCGCAACAGCTCGTCGAGGATGGCGATGAACAGGATGATGAGGCCGGCCGTGTAGCCGATCTGGGGAATCCACAAGGGCACCACCAGCACGCCGGTGGACATGTCGTTGATGCGCCAGGAGGTGACGGTGAGATCGACGGCGAACCAGGCGAAATAGCCGATGAACCCCGCCGCGGTCGCCAGAGCGAACAGCTCGGTGAGCCGTTTCGCCCGCCCCGTGAGCCGCTCGGTGAGCAGCCCCACGCGGATCATCTCGCCCGACTTGAAGGTGTGGGCGAGGCCCAGGAACGCCATCGCCGCCATGCACCAGGACGTGATGTCATCGCCCGACTTGAGATTGATGCCGACCTCGCGCCCGATCGAGAGCGCCATCATCAGAAGAAAGATCGCGATCAGGAACAGGCCGGCGAGATAGCCGGCCCCCAGGTACAGCGCGTCGAGCACTCGGCGTATCATCTGCGGCAGGCTCCCCTGTCCGGGCCGTTGCGGCCGTCGGCCCCAAGTCGGCGCCAAAGTCGTCCCTCGTCGGTCCCGATCCCTGTCCGCCGCATCATAGCGAGGTGGCAGAGCGCGCGGCTTGGTCATAGTGACCCGACAGTGCTCGCAACAGGCCTCCCAGCTCCGACAGGGTCGGGCCGGGCAACCCTGTCGCCTTCACGGGCTTGACCAGCAGGCGCTCGCGGATCTCGTGATAGCGCTGGCAGGCGTCGGCGCCGGCCTTGGTGGCGGTCACCAGCTTCTCCTTGCCGGCCTTCTTGGAGGTGACGAGCCCGGCCAGCGCCAGCTTTTTGATGGCGTACGACACCACGTGCGTGTCCTCGATGCCGAGCACCAGGCAGATGTCGGCGAGCTTCTTGGGCCGGTCGCGATGGCGCACGGTATGCAGGACCAGCACCTCGACGGCGGAGAGATCCGGTACGCCGGCCGCCCCCATGCAGCGCATCATCCAGCGATCGAAGGCATGCCCGGCAAGAATGAGGCCGAACTCCACCTCCGAGAGGCCGGGGAGCGCGCCTGCGGCCAAATGCGCCGAGGAGACGATGGGGCCGATGGCATCGGCGCCGGCACCCGCGCTGCTCCCTGCGAGGGCCGCTGTCGTGCGCTTCGATTGCTCGCGTCCCATTCGAGGTTTCCAATGGCGCTGCGGCCGGCCCTGTCGGGATTTCTCGCCTCGCAGCAAGGCTCGCGCAATGCTCGGATGATGTCAACATTTTATTGACGTTTTATCGGCATTGGCCCAGATGAGCGGCCGCGGACTGAGGAGATCGACATGGCAGATGCGATGGGCGGTGCGGGCAAATGGCACTTCTGGATCGACCGCGGCGGCACCTTCACCGACGTGGTGGCCCGCTCGCCCTCCGGCGAGATCGGCGCGCGCAAGCTGCTCTCGCAGAACCCCGGCGCCTATGACGATGCCGCTCTGGAAGGCATCCGCCTGAGCCTTGGGCTTGCCTCCGGCGCGCCCATCCCGGCCGAGCGCGTCGCCGCCGTGAAGATGGGCACCACCGTCGCCACCAACGCCCTCCTGGAGCGCAAGGGCGAGCCGACGCTTCTCGTCATCACCAGGGGCCTCAAGGACCAGCTGGAGATCGGCTATCAGGCCCGCCCCGACATCTTCGCCAAAAGGATCGTCAAGCCCGAGATGCTCTACGCGCGCGTGGTCGAGGCCGACGAGCGCATCCGCGCCGACGGCGCCGTCGAGCAGCCGCTCGACGCGGCGGCGCTGGAGCGCGGACTCAAGGCGGCCCTGGCCGACGGGATCGCGTCGGTTGCCATCGTCCTCATGCATTCCTACGCCCACCCGCAGCACGAGCGGCAGGCCGCCGATATCGCCCGCCGGGCCGGCTTCACCCAGATCTCCGTCAGCCACGAGGTCTCGCCGCTGATCAAGATCGTCGGCCGCGGCGACACGACCGTGGCCGACGCCTATCTCTCCCCGATCCTGCGCCGATATGTGGAGAAGGTGGCGGGGGCGCTGGGGTCAGACCCTGCGGGTCTGACCCCATTGCACTACGCCGGTTCTCTCACGGGGTCAGACCCGCAGGGTGTGACCTCTCACGTACCCCACATCCTCTTCATGGCCTCCTCGGGCGGCCTCAGGTCCGCCGACCTGTTCCAGGGCCGCGACGCCATCCTCTCGGGGCCCGCGGGCGGCGTGGTCGGCATGGCGGAGACGGCCCGGCTCGCCGGCTTCGACAAGGTCATCGGCTTCGACATGGGGGGCACCTCCACGGACGTGGCGCATTTCGCCGGCGAGTACGAGCGCTCGTTCGAGACCGAGGTGGCCGGCGTGCGCCTGCGCGTGCCGATGCTGCGCGTCCACACTGTGGCGGCGGGCGGCGGCTCGATCCTGTTCTACGACGGCACCCGCTTCCGCGTCGGCCCGCAGTCGGCCGGCGCCGACCCCGGCCCCAGGTGCTACCGCCGCGCCGGTCCGCTCACCGTCACCGACGCCAACGTCATGGTCGGCAAGCTGCGCGCCGCCACGTTCCCCAGGATCTTCGGCCCCGGCCGCGACCAGCCCCTCGACGAGGACGCCGTGCGCGAAGGCTTCGCCGCGCTGGCCGCGGAGATCGGCGACGGCCGCACGCCCGAGGATGTGGCCGACGGATTCATCCGCATCGCGGTGGAGAACATGGCCAACGCCATCAAGAAGATCTCCGTCCAGCGCGGCTACGACGTGACCGAGTACGCGCTGAACTGCTTCGGCTCCGCCGGCGGCCAGCATGCCTGCCAGATCGCCGACACGCTGGGCATGGAGGCGGTGCTGATCCACCCCCTGTCCGGCCTCCTCTCAGCCTACGGCATGGGCCTGGCGCCAATCCGCGCCAGCCGCGAGCAGTCGGTGGAAGCGCCGCTGAACGCGCAAGCCCTGGCCGACGTCGAGGACCTGCACATGCACCTCGCCGAGGCGATGCGCGCCGAGGTTGCCGCCCAGGGCGAGCCGGCCGATATTTCCGTCATGGCCTGGGCGCATCTGCGCTACGACGGCACCGACACCGCCCTCCCGGTCGCCCTGGGCGAGGCCGGCCCCATGCGCGACGCCTTCGAGGCCCTGCACCGCCAGCGCTTCGGCTTCGTCTCGCCCGAGAAGGGCGTGGCGATCGCCGCGCTGGAGGTGGAAGCGGCGGGTGGGGGCGCGGACGGGGTCAGACCCTGCGGGTCTGACCCCATGGCACCACCGCCGTCGGAGAATGGGGTCAGACCCACAGGGTCTGGCCCCGTTTCCGCAAGCGGGAAGAGGGAGGCCGCGCGCTTCTACTCCGGCCGCGCCTGGCACGAGGCGCCCGTCATCCTGCGCGAGAACCTTCGTCCCGGCCACCGTCTCGCCGGACCCGCGCTCGTCATCGAGCCGCATCAGACCGTGGTGGTGGAGCCCGGCTGGAGCCTGGAGGTCTCCTCCCGCGACGACCTGGTCCTCCGCCGCACCACCCCACGGCAGCGCGAGGTCCTGGGGCACACCGCCGATCCCGTGCTGCTGGAGGTGTTCAACAACCTCTACATGTCGATCGCCGAGCAGATGGGCGAGGCGCTGCGCAACACGGCGCAGTCGGTCAACATCAAGGAGCGGCTCGACTTCTCCTGCGCGGTCTTCGACGCCCTGGGCCAACTGGTCGCCAACGCCCCGCACATGCCGGTGCACCTGGGGTCCATGGACCGCTCGGTCGAGACCGTGATCCGTGCCAACGCCGGCCAGATGCGGCCGGGCGACGTGTATATGCTGAATGCGCCCTACAACGGCGGGACGCATCTGCCCGACATCACCGTGATCACGCCGGTGTTTGCAGCGGGGAAGGGGTCAGACCCTGCGGGTCTGACCCCAGGACACAACCCGGCGTCCGACCCCGCCATCCTCTTCTACGTCGCCAGCCGGGGCCACCACGAGGACATCGGCGGGCTCACCCCCGGGTCCATGACGCCGCGCGCCACCACCATCGAGGAGGAGGGCGTCTATATCGACAACTTCAAGCTGGTCGATCGGGGCCGCTTCCTGGAGGCCGAGACGCACGCCCTGCTCACCGGTGCGAAATACCCCGCCCGCAGCCCGGCCAAGAACATCGCCGACCTCAAGGCGCACGTGGCCGCCAACGCCAAGGGCGTGGCCGAGCTCGACAAGATGGTGGCCCACTTCGGCCTCGACGTGGTGCGCGCCTACATGAGCCACGTGCAGGACAACGCCGAGGAGAGCGTGCGCCGCCTGCTCTCGCGCCTGGAGGACGGCGCCTTCCGGGCGGAGATGGATCAGGGCACCTGGGTGGACGTGAAAATCTCCGTGGACCGCGCCAACCGCCGCGCCCGCGTCGATTTCTCCGATACCTCGCCGGAGCAGCCCAACAACTTCAACGCCCCGGAACCCGTCACGCGCGCCGCCACGCTCTACGTGTTCCGCGTGATGGTGAACGAGCCGATCCCGATGAACGCCGGCTGCCTCAAGCCGATCGAGATCGTCATCCCCGAGCGGTCCATGCTCAAGCCGGCTTATCCGGCGGCCGTGGTGGCGGGCAACGTGGAGACCAGCCAGATCGTCACCAACTGCCTGTTCGCCGCCATGAAGGCGCTCGGTCCCAGCCAGGGCACCATGAACAATCTCACCTTCGGCAACGCCCGCTACCAGTATTACGAGACCATCTGCTCCGGCAGCCCGGCGGGCCCCGGCTTCGACGGTACCGCCGGGGTGCACGTCCACATGACCAACACCCGCCTCACCGACCCAGAGATCCTGGAGCTGCGCTATCCCGTTCTTCTTGAGGAGTTCTCCATCCGCCGCGGCTCCGGCGGCAGGGGCCGGTGGAAGGCCGGCGACGGAACGCTGCGCCGCATCCGCTTCCTGGAGCGCATGGACTGCGCCATCCTGTCCAGCTTCCGCCAAGTCCCGCCCTATGGCCTCGAAGGCGGCGAGCCCGGTCAGTGCGGCGAGAACTGGGTGCGCCGCAACAACGGTACCCTGGAGCGGCTGCAGGGCTGTGACCAGACCGTGCTGGACCCCGGCGAGGCGGTGATCGTCAAAACCCCCACCGGCGGCGGCTTCGGCCGCCTATGACGCGATGTTATCCCCGCCCCCCGGGCGCATTGCTACACTTCGCCCGTCGCCTGGCTGCCGCGGTGCTCTCCACCCGCACCGGAACAGAGGGGCGAACGGGGCTGCCTGTCGGCTCCACGCTCTTTGACATCGTGAACCACGGCGCCCTGGCTGGTCGCCGCCAAGCCATGCCGCAGTCGCAATGCTGCGACGCAGCATGAGACCTAGCTGCAGCTTCACGGCGCATCCAGATAACAGTCAGTGAAACTGCGCCGGCCCGCCAAAGAAGGCCGGCGTGCCAGAGGGGAACCTCTCAGGGCCGGGTCGCCAAAGTCGCAAGACGGAGACCGTTCATGAGCACACTGACCTACACCGACCGAGATGCTGCTGCCATTGAGGCGAGGGGCGCAGAGCCTGGCCGCAAGTCGTTCTGGACCCGGCTCCTCGGCGCCATCGTCAACTCCCAGCAGCGGCGCGCCGAGCGTGAGATCGCCCGCTATCTCGCCAGCCGCGGTCCGCTGACCGACGAGGTGGAGCGCGAGATCATGCGCCGCCTTTCGGGCGCCAGGCCTCTCTGAGCCGGCTGCGCGGGCGGCCGGAGGCATCCGGCCGCCCGCGCTGGTGCCCAAGAGCCCTTGCGATCGGGGGGTTATCCGCCTTTTTCGCTTGCCGCCGATGGTCAAGGCGGCCCATAAAGCGGGCGGTTGATATCGCCCCCCCGAGGCGGGGTCTCGGCCCCAGCCTCCTTCGTTCAACTTCGTCCGAGCGGCAGTGCGAGGGGTCAAGCCCCGGACGACAGGAGACTGCATGGCCAAGGAAGAGCCGCTGGAATTCGAAGGCGTCGTGGTGGAGGTGCTCCCCGACGCCCGCTGCCGCGTGAAGCTCGAGAATGGGCACGAGGTGGTGGCCTACACCTCCGGCCATGAAGAAGAACCGCATCCGCATCCTGGCGGGCGACAAGGTCACGGTGGAGATGACGCCTTACGACCTGGACAAGGGGCGCATCAATTTCCGCCACAAGGACACCCGCGCGCCGACCGGCCCGGGCGCCGGCCAGCGCCGCCCGCCGCAGCGGCGGTTTCGCTAGTCACAGCGTAACCCCGCAGGCCGCTTCGGCGAAGTCGGCGATATCCAAGCGTTTCAGCAAGGTCACGATTTGTAGCCGCAAAAGCCCGATGGGACGGCCATTCCCGGTCACTGCCCTTTCTGAGGCGCTGTCCGGCCGTTGAGAAGCTCAAGATCGCTGAGCGAATCGTGGCAGGCCTTGCTCAGCTTGTCGGCGTTATCCGCCAGGCAGGCCAGGGCCTGGCCGGAGCGGGGCGGCAGTGTCGGGCACAGCCGCTCCACGTCGGGCAGACACATCCTGTAGGCGTTGGCGGCGGTCAGCCCCCACACGGTCAGGGCCTGGAAGCAGGGCTGGCTCACGAGGTCGGCGTGGCGGCTCAGACAGCGCAGGATGCGCCCCCCGCCGGGCGGCACGTCGCGGCAGAAGCGCTGGAAGTCGGTGGTGCAGGCCATCCGCACCGCTCTCGCCCGCTCTCCCGGCAGGAAGTCCTGCGCCGCCGCGGCGAGCGGCAGCGACGCCAGGACCAATGCGACGCGGAGCGCCGCGATGAGACTGCGCTTCCTCAAGGGGACCCCACAGACCCGCCGGCACTGCCTATAGCAGGCGGTGAAGCAGCCTGCGAGGCTGCTTCACCCGGGGCGCGCCGGCAGGCTCGGTGGCGCTCTACCAGCGGCAGTGGCGCACGCCCCAGCGGTCGACCCAGCACCGGTTCGGAAACCAGGCACGGGGAGAGCACGCGACGCGCGCGCAGTACGGGCCGACGTGCCGGTGCCAGCCGGCCGGCCCCAGCTCGCAGGAACGGTGGCAGCCGTGGACCTTGTGCACCAGGCTGGCGTCGCCGCCGCCGATGTCCGTGACGCCGGCTCCCGGCGCCGCGAAAGCTGATCCAATGCCCAGCGCGAGAACCATCGCAGGCAACGTCAGGAGCGATTTGCAAGTCATAGTCATACCTCTCCGTATGTTTCGACAGTTCCTCGGCGTGCAACCGTCGAAAGCGACCTTGGCCGTCGCGCTTTGCGCGCCGATGTCGCGGCAGAAACGGTCGTTGGCATTTGTTGGCGGGTTCGTAACGCTTTGTAACGGGCGCCGACGCGCTTGCGTTGGCGTTCTCTCCCTGACATCGTGCGTTCCATGACGGCTGTGACGGGACATTCCGACGCCCTCGTCGTTCTCGTCGAGGACGACGAGGACATCCGGCGCCTGGTGCGCGACCTGTTGGTTCGCGAGGGCTTCTCGGTGGGGGTGGCCGACAGCGCCGCAGCCCTCGACCAGGTGCTGGCGCGCAAGCGCCCCGACCTGGTCATCCTCGACCTGATGCTGCCCGGCGAGGACGGCTTGAGCATCTGCCGCCGGCTGCGCAGCCGCGGCGGCGTGCCGATCCTCATGCTCACGGCCAAGAGCGATCCGGTGGACCGCGTGGTCGGGCTGGAGATGGGCGCGGACGACTACGTCACCAAGCCGTTCGATCCGCGCGAGCTGCTGGCCCGCGTGCGCGCGCTGCTCAGGCGATCGCGCAGCCATGGCGAGCCGGAGCCAAGCCGCCGCTTCGCCTTCGACGGCCTCGTCATCGACCTGGACGCGCGTCGGCTGCAGACCGAGGCGGGCAAGCCGGTCGCGCTCACCAGCGCCGAGTTCGATCTGCTCGCCTGCTTTGTCGTGCGCCCGCGGCGCGTGCTCTCCCGCGACCAGCTGCTCGACTGGACCCGCGGGCGCGACGCCGACCCGTTCGACCGCACCATCGACATGACCATCTCGCGACTGAGGAAGAAGGTGGAGACGGCGGCGCCGGGGCTCAACCTCATCACCACGGTGCGCAACAACGGCTACCTGTTCGTGCCGGCCGTCAGGCAGCTGCCGCTATGATCCGGTTGGGGTTCGCCGCGCGGCTCTTCATCATCTTCGTGACGAGCCTTGTCGCTCTGCAGGTGCTGGTGGTGGCGACCTTCTACTTCCAGCGCAGCCGCGACACCGACACCGCGCTGCGCATGCCGCTCCCCGACCAGGCCGCAGCCCTGGTGGAGCTGCTGGAGGGCATGCCCAAGGAGCAGTGGCCGCTCGTCCTGCGCGCCACCAGCAGCACGGATTTGCGCGTTCGCATCGCCCACCGGCCGCCCGAGGGGCGCGAGGCCGCGTGGTATGAGGTGCCGGTGGTGGAGCTGATCCTGCGGCGCTACCTCGCCGCGCTGGGCGGGCGCGAGGTGCGCGTGCACGTCGAGGCGTCCTCGGAGCTGCTCTCCGGGCCGATGCAGGCACTGGCCTGGGCCTCGCCGGGGGCCGTCGAGATCGAGGTCGGGCTCAACAGCGGCGAGACTCTGGTGGTGGCGACAGGCGGCATCCTGCATCTCACCATGCTGGGGTTCCCGCCGGGATTCTGGGCCGGCGTCCTCGGGTTCGCGGTGGCGGTGGTGACGGTGCTGATGGTGCGCCGCGAGGCCAGGCCGCTGCGCGAGCTCGCCCAGGTCGTGGACCGCATGACGCTGCCCGGCAAGGCCGACCCGATCCCCGACGTGCCGCGCGGCGCGCCCGAGTTCCGCGCCCTGGTGGCCGCGTTCAATCGGCTGTCGGAGCGCATCGCCCAGCTGCTGAAGGCGCGCATGGCCCTGATCGGTGGCATCTCCCACGACCTGCGCACCTATGCCACGCGGCTGCGGCTCAGGGCCGAGCTGATCGGTGACCCGCAGGAGCGCGCCAAGGCCATCCATGATCTCGACGACATGAAGTGCCTGCTCGACGACTCGCTGTTGGCCATCGAGTCCGGCGCACCGGTTCGCGCCCAGGAGCTGATCGAGATCGCCCCCATCCTGGAGCGCGAGGCGGAGGACCGCCAGCGCGCCGGCGCCGCCGTCGCGCTCCGCATGTCGCCTGCGGCGCGGGGCGCGCAACTGATCGGCGACGCGCTGGCGCTGCGGCGGCTCCTCGCCAACGTCATAGATAATGCGCTGGCTTACGGCCGCGAGGCGCTGATCGACGCGGATGTCGAGGGCGGCGAGTTGGTGGTCCTGATCGACGACAAGGGCCTCGGCCTCAGCCCCGAGCAGCGCGACATGGTGTTCGAGCCGTTCGTGCGCCTGGAGGAATCGCGCAGCCGCAGCACCGGCGGCGCCGGCCTCGGCCTCGCCATCGCCCGCAACGTGGCCGAGACCCACGGCGGCCGCCTGACCCTGGAGACAGCCCCTGGCGGCGGCACCCGCGCCGTCATCCGGCTGCCGCTGTTCGTGCAGGCCACGCCCGCCGTCGCCGCGTCCTGATTTGGCCCGATTCCCGGACGTGAATCGACCGGCGGGCCGAACGCATGAAAATCTCAAGCAGGGTAAAGGCCACCCGGATGATTGAGGGATCGTGCCATTGCGGCGCGGTGCGCTGGAGCTTCCAGGGCGTGCCGGAAGCGGCCACGGCATGCAACTGCACGGCGTGCCGGCGCTACGGCGTGCTCTGGGCCTACGGCTACGAGAACGAGGGCATCGAGGTGTCGGGCGCCACGCGGGCCTATGTTCCGGGCCGGCACCTCGGCTTCCACTTCTGTCCCAACTGCGGGTGCGTCGCCTATTGGCGCGGGCTGGAGCCCGACCAGCAGGGCCGCCGCCGCATCGCCGTCAACCTGCGGCTGACGGAGCCCGAGGCGGTGGCTGCCGTCCCGATCGAGCACTTCGACGGGCTGGACAGCTTCGACGACCTTGGACGCGACGGCCGCTGCGTCCGCGACATGTGGTTCTAGGCTAAGGGGTCAGACCCCTCGCACGGACCTTCGAGCAGAACTTCGGCGGCCGGGGTCGGACCCGGGGTCTGACCCCTTCTACACCTACTCTGCCGCCTGCTTCCTCGGCTGGACGGCGGCCGTGTAGTCGTGGATCAGCGTCTCGCAGATCTTGCCGGGCTTGTACTTGTGCTCCGCGATCTCGGCCACCGGCGTCACCTCGGCGGCGGTGCCGACCAGGAAGCACTCCGAGAAGGTGTCGAGCTCCTCGGGCAGGATGGTGCGATCCACCACCTGCATGCCCCGCTTCCTGGCGAGGCCGATGACGGTGCGGCGCGTGATGCCGTCGAGGAAGCAGTCGGGCGTCGGGGTATGCAGAACGCCGTCCTTGATGAAGAAGATGTTGGCGCCGGTGCACTCGGCGACGTGGCCGCGCCAGTCGAGCATCAGGGCGTCGGCATAGCCGGCGCGCTCGGCACGGTGCTTCTCGATGGTGCAGATCATGTAGAGGCCGGCGGCCTTGGTCTTGGCGGGGGCCGTGGCCGGGTCGGGGCGGCGGTACTTGGCCATGGTGAGGCGCAGGCCCTTGAGCCGCTCCTCCATGGGGAAGTAGGAGCCCCAGTCCCACGCCGCGACGGCCAGGTGGATCTTGGTCGCCTGGGCGGAGACGCCCATCTGCTCGCTGCCGCGCCACGCGATGGGGCGCACGTAGCAGTCGGCGAGCTTGTTGGCCTTGATGGTGTCGCGGCAGGCCTGGTCGATCTCGGCCACGCTGTAGGGGATGGTGAAGTCCAGCGTCTTGGCGCCGTCGTAGAGGCGCTGACTGTGCTGGGTCAGCTCGAAGATCTCGCCGCCGTAGGCGCGCTCGCCCTCGAACACGGCGCTGGCGTAGTGGAGGGCGTGGCTCAGCACGTGGATGTTGGCCTCGCGCCAGGGGACGAGCTTGCCGTCGAACCAGATGAAACCGTCGCGGTCGTGATAGGGCGCGGTGTCGACCATGCCACTCTCCTGCTGGGATGGCTCCTCCGGACCGGGGAATGCCGTTCGGCTTCCAACCCCGGCGCTTGTGCACCTAACACCCTGCGAAGAACCCCCGAAAAGGGGTTGCGGGCAGCGGTCATGATGAACACAATTGGCTTGCCAGCCCTAACAATCGGGGTCAAGTAAGTCAACATGGCTGACATAAACTCCGACGCGCTGGGCGAGATCGTTGCGCCGGCCGAGTCGCGGGACATCCACACCCTCCCGCCGGTCGCCGACGCCCGCCTGATCACGGTCATCGAGCTCTTGTTCTTCGCCTACCGGGACTTCACGCGCGACGCCGACGCCATCTTGGCCAAGTTCTCCCTGGGTCGCGCCCAACACCGCGTGCTGCACTTTGTCGATCGCAACCCAGGTCTGCGCGTGGCGGATCTGCTGGATATCCTTAAGATCACCAAGCAGAGCCTCGCGCCGGTGCTAAAGCAACTCATCGACGAAGGCTGGATCGTGCAACAGATGGGCGTCGCCGACCGGCGCGAGCGGCGGCTGCGGGTGACGCCAAAGGGGGCGAGCCTGGCCCGTCGACTCGATCGGGTGCAGGCGGAGCGGGTGGCGCAGGCGCTGGAAGCGTGCGAGGCCGGTCACGAAGGCTCGGTGCTGAGCTTCCTGTTCGCGATGATCAACGGCAGCGAGCGCGGCAGGGTCGAGGCGCTGCTGCCGGAACCGGCAGAGACCGGCCGCTGAGCCGACAAGGTTCGCAAGGGGGATGCATGGAGTTGCTGCCAGACAATGCCGCACACATCCTTGTGGTCGATGACGATCAGCGCATCCGCGACCTGCTGGCTCGCTACCTGTTCGAGAACGGCTTCCGCGTCACCACCGCGGCCGATGCCGCAACGGCACGCGCGACCATGGCCGGACTCGTGTTCGACGTCGTGATCCTCGACGTGATGATGCCTGGTGAGAACGGCATCGATCTGGCCCGCGATCTCAAGGGCACATCTAACATCCCGATCTGCATGCTCACCGCGCGTGCCGAGGCGGAAGAGCGCATCCAGGGCCTCGAGATCGGCGTCGACGACTATATCGCCAAGCCGTTCGAGCCGCGCGAGCTGCTGTTGCGGCTCCAGAACATCCTCAAGCGCAGGCAGAGGCCGTCCGGGCCGTGCGACGAGATCACCATGGGTGAATTCGTGTTTCATGTCGGGCGCGGCGAGCTCAAGCGCGGCGAGGAATCGATCAAGCTCACCGAGCGTGAGCGCGACCTCCTGCGGCACTTTGCGCAGCGGCCGGGCACGCCGGTCGCCCGCCACGAGCTGGCGCCCGACGACTCGACCGGCACCGAGCGCGCCATCGATGTGCAGATCAACCGGCTGCGCCGCAAGATCGAGAACGATCCTGCCAATCCGGTGTATTTGCAGACGGTGCGGGGCAAGGGCTACATCCTTTACACCGACTGAGGAAAAGCGACCGCTTGCCAAGGTGAAACATGCTCGCCCCGCGTGAAAAGCTCCAGCGCCGCACCATCGGCTGGCGCAGCCTCCGGCGCTTCCTGTGGGAGCGCTGCGCCGGGCTGCTGGCCGACCTTGCGCCCAAGGGGCTCTATGCTCGCGCGCTCATCATCATAATAGCTCCTATCGTGCTGCTCGAGAGCGTCGTCGCCTTCACCTTCATGGAGCGGCACTGGAACCAGGTGACGCGCCGCCTGTCGGAGGCAGCGGCGCGCAACATCGGGGCCATCGTCGATCTCTACAGCTCGCGCGCCTACACCGACGAGGGCCGGCTGGCCGAGCTGGCGCAGAAGCGGTTCGGGCTCACCCTGACGGTGATGGAGCCCGGCGAGCTGCCCAAGGGCGGCGAGGCCAAGCCGTTCTTCGACCTGCTTGATCGTGCGCTGTCGGAGGAGATCGGCACGCACCTCGCGCAGATGCCGGTCTGGATCGACACGGTGGGCCAGTCGCGCCGCATCGAGATCCGGGTGAAGCTCGACGATGCGATCCTGCGCTTCACTGCACCGCGGGCGCTGGCCTATGCCTCCAACTCGCACATCTTCCTGGTGTGGATGGTGGGCACCTCGGTGGTGCTGCTGACAGTGGCCATTCTGTTCCTCCGCAACCAGATTCGCCCGATCCTGCGGCTCGCGGAGGCCGCCGACGACATCGGCAAGGGCCGCCCGGTGCCGCAGGACTTCCGCCCGCGCGGTGCCCGCGAGGTGCGGCAGGCGGCGCAGGCCTTCCTGGAGATGCGCGACCGCATCCGCCAGCACGTGGAGCAGCGCACCACCATGCTGGCCGGCGTGGGTCACGACCTGCGCACGGTGCTCACCCGCTTCAAGCTGGAGCTGGTGCTCCTGGGCGACGGCCCCGAGGTGGCTGCGCTGCGCAACGACGTGAACGAGATGCAGCGTATGCTGGAGGACTACCTGGCCTTCGCCAAGGGCGACGGCGGCGAGGAGGCGGAGGCGGCCAGCGTCGGCGAGCTGCTGGATGAGATCAACGAGGAGACGCAGCACTACGGCACGCCGATCGAGGTGCGCATCCGCCAGCCCAGCAGCGACCTGGTGCTGCCGCTGAAGCGGCAGGCGTTCAAGCGGGCGATCACCAACCTGGTGACCAACGCCGCCCGCTATGGCGACTACGTCGTGATCCGCGCCGGCACCGACAAGGAGTGGCTGCGCATCGACGTGGACGACGACGGCCCCGGCATCCCGCCGGCCGAGCGGGATAACGTGTTCCGGCCGTTCTACCGGCTCGGCAACGGCCGCAACCAGGACACCGGCAATACGGGGCTCGGCCTCGCCATCGCCCGCGACATCGCCCGCAGCCACGGCGGCGACATCTCGCTCAGCGAGTCCTCCATGGGCGGCCTGCGTGCCACCGTGCGGGTGCCGCTGTAGTCTGCTGCAGTGCAGCAGAAGAAACCGGGCGTTTACCGGGACGATCCGTAGGCTGGAACCGTGACCCTCCCGCGGGAGTCGTGCTAGATGGCTCGCCCGTTCGGCTGTTGCCGTCGGCACGTGCACGTTGACTGCAGACCCGTGGAGGGATCGCTATGAAGGCGCTAGGCTCGCTTACCGTCACGGCCACGCTTCTGGTACTGGCTGCCGTATCGGCCGCCGCACAGAGCGCGAAGGCCACGCTCAAGAACGCGGACGGCAAGGAGGTGGGCACCGCGGCCCTGACACAGACGCCGGCCGGGGTACTGATCAGGCTCACAGTCAACGGCCTGCCGGCGGGCGAAAGGGCGTTCCACATCCACGGCGTCGGCAAGTGCGAGCCGCCCTTCACCAGCGCCGGTCCCCACTTCAATCCGGGCGGCAAGAAGCATGGGCTGATGGCGTCCGAGGGCCACCATGCGGGCGACATGCCGAACCTGCATGTCCCAGCCAATGGAGAGATTGTCGTCGAGGTGCTCAACCCCGAGGTGACGCTGGAGAAGGGCAAGCCGGGCTCGCTGCTCGGCGGCCAGGGCACGGCGCTCGTCGTGCACGCCGGCAAGGACGACTATAAGAGCGACCCGGCCGGCGACGCCGGCGGCCGCATCGCCTGCGGCCTGATCGAGTAGGCGGTGCGAGCGGGGTCAGACCCCTCGCTTCCGGCCCCGTGTTCAAAATCGGCGGCCGAGGCGAGGGGCCTGACCCCTCTGCCTTCTTGCCTCGGTGTCGCCTCAGCGGTGGCTGAAGTGCTCCTCGAAGACCTGCTCCACAGCGGCCTCGTGCGGGGTGCCCCGGCGGGTCAGCCTGTTATACTCGTGCGCCGCCGCCGCGCCCCCACTGAGCGCACTCAGGTAGACGGCGACGGTCTTGAAGAAGCGGCGGACCCCAAGGCTGCGGGGCTCGAAGTCCAAACCGCCATCCAGGCTTCTCGCGTTTGCCATGTTCGGGTTCCTTTTTTTGAAAGACAATGCTCATGTGCAATGCAATGTGGTATATGGTATGCCATATTGCAATGCGATAGAGCGCGGTTGCTGGTATGCTTGCGGAGCATGGATCAGCCTGGTGCCGGCGGGTCGGGCGTCGGGCTTCGGAAGTCGATAGGCGAGAGCAAACGACTGCCGGCGTCCGACTGCCGAAGCCCGACTGCCGAAGCCGGTGTCCTGAAACCTGAAATCGCAGCCAATGCCGCTTGACGAGATCGCCATCCGCGCGCTTCCCGACGGCCACATGTCCCCCGAGGTCGGGGCGCAGATGGACGCCATCTTCTTCGAGGCCAGCGGGCGCCGGGGCTTCGCCTCGCCGGAGGAGCGGGCGGTGTTCCGCGAGCGCTGGCTCGGCCGCTACCTCCGGGGCGGCAGCGATATCGTGCTGGTGGCAGAGGACCGGGCGGGGACGGTTGCGGGCTACCTGGTGGGCGCGGTCGAAGACCCCGCGGAGCAGGACCGGTTCGCCGATATCGGCTACTTCCGTTCACAGTTCCGGGGACTGTGCCGGCGCTATCCGGCCCATCTGCACATCAATCTGGCGCCCGACTTTCGCAGCCGCGGTGTGGGCGCCCGCCTGATCGCTGCCTTCGCCGCCGGCGCGGCCGCGGCAGGCGCTCCGGGGATGCACGTCGTCACCGCCAGCGACGCCCGTAACGTGCCCTTCTATGCCCGCTGCGGGCTCGCCGAGCTTGGCATGGCGCCCTGGAACGGCCGCCACGTCGTCTTCCTGGGCAAGCCGCTGGACTTGCAGTAAGCCCCTCAACCTGCTTGTGATGGGACCGGGTCAGGCCCTCGCTTCTGGGTTGCGAGGAGCACGAACGTCCAGGTGAGGCGGCTGACCCGGGCGTGCCGTGAGCTGTCTGCGAGGAAGACGGGGTCATGCAGCAGTTCTTCAACCTGTTCATCGACTTCGTGCGCCAGGGCGTGGTGGCCATCTTCCGCTTCGTCCAGGCGATTTGGATGTGGGCGGTCGATCAGGTCGGCAAGCTCCTGCAGCAGCCGTTCCAGGACTGGCACCCGTGGAAGCTGGTCATCATGACGATCATCGCGTTCGGCGTCGGCTGGTACCTCTACAAGGCCATCTGGGAGCTCTGGGA
This sequence comes from Hyphomicrobiaceae bacterium, assembly GCA_035573595.1. Taxonomy (GTDB): domain Bacteria; phylum Pseudomonadota; class Alphaproteobacteria; order Rhizobiales; family Hyphomicrobiaceae; genus AWTP1-13. Next base: position 1,531 of record DATMZP010000642.1, on the reverse strand, counting down.
CGCGGGGGCGAAGATCCTGGCCGCGCTCGCCACGCTGATGGCGGTCCTCATCAAGACCCTGCCGCAGGTGCTGATCGCCGGCCTGATCGCGCTTGCCGGCGTCTGGCTGCTGAGCGTCATCGACTTCAACGAGATGCGCCGGCCGTCGTTCATGCACACCGGCCCCGGGGATCGTGGAGATCGGGGGGATCGTGGAGATCGCGGCGACCGTGGGGATCGCGGCGATCGCTGGTTCCCCTGGAGCCGCTGACGGGCGACCGCCGGCCTACTCGGCGGCGCGTCCCTGCCGGTGTCCCTTGCGCGTTAGGGCCGCCGAGTTGCGGACCAGAAGCTCCGCCGCCAGCTGGCGCAGGGCCTTGCCGGTCTCGCCGGGATACTTGGCCCAGTAGGAGCGCGGGCGCGGCGAGAAATGCGCGGCCGTCTGCAGCGAGGTGGCGCGCGGGATCACCTGGTCGAAGCAGGGGTGCTTGGAGTTCTTGCGCAGCCAGCGCTCGTACTGTGCGTCCTCGAAGGCGTTGATGTCCTTCATGGAGATGATCACGCCCAGGCACTCGGCGAAGCCCATGTCGCTGTCGCGCTGGCTGAACTGCCCCAGGAACTGCAGGCCGTGCGTGGAGATGTAGTCCGGCTTGCTGGGCGACACAAAGAAATCCACCTCGCGCAGCCAGCACTCGGTGAGCACCGAGAGGCCTGGGGCGCTGTCGATGAACACGAAGTCGTAGGTGTTGCGCGCCTCCGTGAGGAAGCTGCGCACGGCATGGCGCAGGCGCGACTCCAGGCCCTCCTTGGAGACCTCCCGCTCGAACAGGGTGAGATGGCCGCCGCCCGTCATCAGATCGACAGTGCGCGCATCGTCCACGTCCGACACGCCGCCGGACACGAATGCGGTCCAGTTCACGAACTCGTTCTTCAGGACCACGGCGATGAAGTAATCGACCATGGTGCGGCCTTGCGTCTGGATGGCCTGCACCCAGTCGGGACGCATCAGCATGGTGCTGACGCTGGCGTGCGCGTCCGAATCCACCACCAGGACGCGCTTGCCGTGGCAGGCCGCCAGAGTCTCGGCAAGCGTCAGGGTCAGCGTCGACTTTCCGACACCGCCCTTCGCATTCATGATGGTAATGGTGCTGTGCATGCTACCACCCGCCGTCCGCCCGAAGGCCGGGACGGAAAGCCAGCCAAGAGCGGAACCGCGGAGAATTTATGACGGCGTGCTGCACGCCGGCAGCCACCCCCCCGCGTCCGTCATGCGGCCCTGTCGTGTCTCCCCTTGTCCCCCGCCAAAGGCGACGCTCGCTGGAGCCGGAATCGCAAGCATCCGCTCCCGGGCGACGCGAGCAGCTCTCTTTCGCCATTCCCCGACCTCGAACGCTCGGTATCGCCTGGATGATTCACCGCAGATTAGCGGTATCCGACTGGGTCAGTCCAGCTTATCGGAGATCCCACGGCCACTTATGACCGCGTTGTGACAAATGGCCTGTACCGGGGCGAAGGCGGGCAGCGGCCGGTCTGGAGAACCGGTTTGCCTCGC
>DATMZP010000641.1:0-3194 GCA_035573595.1 Hyphomicrobiaceae bacterium | reverse complement strand
AGACGGCCGAGCCCGGCAAAGCCAGCACGCAGAAGAAGTAGCGGAAAGCCGGCAATTGCAGAGGCGGCAGCCTCTGCAACCCGAATGCCTGCCCGAAATGGCTGCCCGAATACCTGGTTGAGATTTGGCCGGCTGGCGGCATTGACGCCGGCCGGCCTTTCGCTATAACGCGCCCTTGCGGGCCGGGTTAGGCCCGCATTGCCTGCACGCCTGTGGCGCCCCCCATCCGAATGGAAGAGAGGCGCCTGTCAGCCCCGGAGATGTCCGCGGCACAGGAAGGCGTGCTTCCTAACCGAGCCATCCGCATTTTGCGCGACTTTGGGAGTGCCACATGACGAAGCGCATCCGCGCCAAGTACAAGATCGATCGCCGCCTGGGCCAGAAGCTGTGGGGCCGGGCGAAGAGCCCGCTCAACAAGCGCGAGTCGCGTCCCGGCCAGCACGGCGAGCGGCGCATGTCGAAGCCATCGGACTATGGCCTGCAGCTCAAGGCCAAGCAGAAGCTCAAGGGCTACTACGGCAACATCCTGGAGCGCCAGTTCCGGCGCATCTACGAGGAGGCCCGCCGCTTCAAGGGCTCCACCTCCGAGCACCTGATCGGCCTGCTGGAGCGCCGGCTCGACGCCATCGTCTATCGCGCCAAGTTCGTGCCGACGGTGTTTGCCGCGCGCCAGTTCGTCAGCCACGGCCATGTCAAGGTGAATGGCCGGCGTGTGAACATCGCCAGCTTCCGCTGCAAGGTCGGTGATGTGATCGAGGTGGGCCAGAAGGGCAAGGAGATGGCGCTGCTGCTGGAGGCCATCAAGAGCACCGAGCGCGACGTGCCCGACTACATCGAGGCCGACCACAACAAGATGACGGCCAAGCTCCTGCGCGTGCCGGGCCTCGGCGAGGTGCCGTTCCCCGTCCAGATGGAGCCTAACCTGGTGGTCGAGTTCTACAGCCGCTGATCGACCGGTAGTTGCGGCGGGTTCCTCCCGCCGCCCCGGACGGCAGGCTTTCGCTCCAATCTCGTTGCCCAATCCCCTTGCTGGCCGACGCGCAGGATGGCTCCCGCCTCCTGGAGCTCGCTGCTGTCGCCTCGCGCGTCGCGTGTGCCAGGTTCGCGCCAAGCTCTCACCGGCGGCTGACGGCCGGCGTGCGTCTTGCTGCTCTTTCTATTTGGCCGACGCAGCCCCTATACTACGCGCAAGCGCCGTCGTTCGGCCCGACTTGCGAGGGGCGGCGGCCATAAGCAAAACGGGGTAGGGGATGAAACGCTGGGTTCTAGGCGCCCTCGGGGCTGCCATTGCGGTTGCGTGGGTGGGGCCAGTGCGACCGGCCGCGGCGCGCGACGTCATGTGGATCGTAAGCTCGTCGGCGAGCGAGCCCTTCACCAAGGCGGTGGCACAGAAGGTGGCCGAGGCGGCCGGCGCGGGCGCGCCGATGGTCGAGAGCACGGAGACGGCGCTCGGGCTTGCGTATCTCTGCGCCGGCGGCAGCGCCGATCATCCCGATGCGGCGAGCGTCGAGCGGCGCCTGAGAAAGGCCGAGCTCGACGTCTGCCAGCGGAACGGCGTGGCGGAGCTGGTCGAGATCCCCGTCGGTCTCGACATGCTGGTGGTGGCGCAGGCGAAGGCGGGTCCCGTCAAGGCGCTCACCTCGCAGCAGATGTTCGTGGCGTTGGCGAGACTGCTCCCGGACGAGGCGGGCGGGCTCGTGCCCAATCCGCACCGCAAATGGTCGGAGGCGGACCGGGCGCTGCCCGATACACGCATCGACGTGCGAGTGCTGACGACGCAGTCCGGCTCGCGCGAGGCGCTGCAGAGCCTGTTCCTTCACAAGGGGGCGCTGGCCAACCCGGGGGTTGCGAAGCGCTGGCCGGGCGGTACGGCGCCAGGCGCGCTGCAGCTGATGCGGGACGACCAACCGTCCGTCACGGTGCACGTGAGCGAGGAGGAGATCGTCCGCGAGCTTGCAATCCATCCCGAGGCGCTGGGCGTGCTCGGCTATCGCTTCCTGGAGGCGAACCGGGCGCACCTGCGCGCCGTGGCTGTGGACGGCGCTGAGCCGACGCCGGAGAACGCCTACGCCGGCAAATACCCTGGCACCCGCAAGCTCTACCTCTATGTGAACAAGGCCCGGGTCGGCACTGTCCGCGGCTTGGGCGGGCTGGGCGCTGAGTTCACCTCGAGCGCGGCGCTGGGTCCGGACGGGTACCTGCTGAGGATGGGCTTCGTGCCCCTGGATGTGGAGGACATGGTCCGGTCCCTGACCCTGGTAAACACCATGCCGCCCCTCAGCCGTGCGACGCTGCCGGAGTGAAGGGCGTCGACCCCGGATCAAGCCCTGCATCAAGTCGGGGGCGCCGGCTCTGATCTCATGACGCGACCTCATGAGGTTTGTCGTGTCACCGCAGGCGCCGGGAGGGGGGCCGATGGCCGTTGCAAAGTGGGAGGCTCCTCCTTCATGGTAGCGGGGACTTTTGCCAACATCAGCGCAGGCTGCCAGTCGGGCCGCAGCCATCGGGGGGGCGCATGATCACGCCTTGGATCTTCGAGTTCCTGTATGCACCGGGCGCCCAGGGAGAGGAGGTCGGCCCGCAGACCGCCACGGCAGTGTTCGATACGGGGGTCGCCCTCTGGCAGCGATTGGACAAGCTCGACTTCGAAGGCATCTTCTTCAGCGAGCACCATTTCGGCCTCTCCTACAGCCCCTCGCCCAACCTGCTGATCGCCGCCGTCGCCCGCTGCACGGAGCGGCTGCGGCTCGGCACCATGGGCATGGTGCTGCCGCTCTACCAGCCGTGGCGCGTGCTGGAGGAGATCGGCATGCTCGACCATCTGACGGGCGGGCGACTGGAGATCGGCTGCGCCAGCGGCGTGCCACAGGAGCTGATCCAGATCGGCATCGCGGCCGAGGAGAACCGGGACCGCTTCAACGAGGCCCTGGAGATCCTCGATGCCTGGCTCGACCGGCCGGTGATCTCGCACCGCGGGAAATACTGGAATTTCGACAACCTGCGCATCGTGCCGAGGCCGCGGCAGCAGCCTTCGCCGCCGAAGTGGACGACGGTGGTCAGTACAGCCTCGGCCGGCAAGTCTGCCGGGCGCCGGTCCAAGATCTGCACGGCCTTCGAGTCGGTCGGGCGCATCAAGGAGATCTTCGATGCCTACCGAGGCGAGGCCGACAGGCTCGGCATCGCCTGCGGGCCCG
>DATMZP010000640.1:0-5395 GCA_035573595.1 Hyphomicrobiaceae bacterium | reverse complement strand
TATCGATCGTGACGATGCCAGCAAAATCTGAGATCCATCCCACCGCCGTCGTCGAGGACGGGGCGCGCATCGCCGATGGCGTCAAGATCGGACCGTACTGCCATGTCGCCGGCGAGGCGATGCTGGGCGAGGGCGTCGAGCTGGTGAGCCACGTGGTGGTGGCCGGCCGGACCAGTGTGGGCGCCCGCACCCGCATCTTCCCGTTCGCCTCCATCGGCCACCAGCCGCAGGACCTCAAGTACCACGGCGAGCCTTCCACGCTGACCATCGGCACCGACTGCCTGATCCGCGAGGGCGTCACCATGAACCCCGGCACCGAGGGGGGCACCATGGAAACCATCGTCGGCGACCGCTGCGCCTTTCTCGCCAACTCCCACGTCGGCCATGATTGCCGCATCGGCAACAACGTAGTCTGCTCCAACAACGTCATGCTGGCCGGCCACCTGACGGTGGGCGACTATGCCGGCATCGGCGGGGGGGCGGCGGTGATCCAGTTCGCGCGCGTGGGCGCGCACTCCTTCCTCGGCGGCATGTCGGGGCTGGAGCACGATCTCATCCCCTACGGCATGGCATTCGGCAACCGCGCGCATCTGTCGGGCCTCAACATCGTGGGTTTGCAGCGGCGCGGCTTCTCCCGCGACGACATCCACTCCCTGCGCCGCGCCTACCGGGCCTTGTTCGCCGACGAGGGCACGCTGGTGGAGCGCACCGAGGACGTGGAGAAGGAGTTCAAGGACCACCCGATCGTCACGGAGATCCTGGCCTTCATCCGTGCCCGCGGCAAACGCGGGCTGTGCGTCCCCCACGCCGAGGCATGAGCGAAAAGGCGCCGGCGCGTCTGGCGGAGCGCCGATCTGCCGGCGCGCCGGCCGATTCGACCTCGCATGATCACGACCTAGTGGGCGCGAGAGCCGGGCGGATCGGTATCCTGGCCGGCGGCGGCCGTCTGCCCCTCACCATAGCGGAGAGCGTGATCGAGCGCGGCGGCAGCGTCCACATCGTTGCCATCGAAGGCGAGGCCGATGTCGCCATTGCCCGGTTTCCCCATACCTGGGTGAACTGGGGCCAGGTGGGGCGCATGGTCTCCACATTGCGCAAGCGCGCGGATGCTCTGGTCATCGTGGGCGGCGTGCGACGACCGAACCTGTGGAAGCTGCGGCCCGATTGGGGCTTCTTGTTCAGCCTGCCGCAGATCCTGGAGATGATGGCCGGCGGCGGCGACGATTCGGTGCTGTCGCGGGTGGTGCGCTTCTTCGAGGCGAAGGGCATTACGGTGCGCGGCGCCCACGAGGTGGCGCCCGGCCTGCTGGTGCTGGGCGGGCCGGCCGGGGCGCTGTCGCTAGACCGCCAGGGTCTCGCCGACGCGGAGCTGGGCTTCGCCGTGCGTGCGGCGCTGGGCGCGCTCGATGCGGGCCAGGCGGTGGTGACGGAGGGCGGCAGGGTGCTGGCCATCGAAGGCGCCGAGGGGACCGACGCGATGCTCCGCCGGATCGCCGACCTGCGGGGGGGGCGCGCCGGCGCGGCACCGGGCGGCGTGCTCGCCAAGGGGCCGAAGCCGGGCCAGGAGCTGCGCGTCGACATGCCGGCCATCGGCCCGCGCACAGTGGAGGGCGCGGCCGCCGCCGGGCTTGCCGGCGTCGCCGTCGAGGCCGGCGCCGTCCTGCTGTTGGACCGCACCGAGGCCATCGCGGAAGCGGATGCGTGCGGGATCGCCATCGAGGGCCTGACCTCTGAACGCGACCCGGCTGGGAAGCACGGCCTCCAAATGGAGCAAGGAGCGAGCCGCAGGGTCCCCTCCCCCCTTGTGGGGGAGGGACAGGGTGGGGGGGAATCCCAACGGCAGGGGGTTCCCCCCACCCCTAGCCCCTCCCCACAAGGGGGAGGGGGATCCCAGCGCGCCAGTGAGCAGCGATTGAGGCCGGCCATCCGCACCGCAGGCGGCCTGCAGCCTGACGCTCGCGGCGCGGCGGATATCGATAAGGGGCTGGTCGCCATCGAGCGGCTGGCGCCGTTCGGAACCGGCAAGGCCGTGGTGGTGTCGCGCGCCTATATCCTGGGTGTCGCCGCCGCGGAACCAACGCTCGACCTGCTGGAGCGCACGCGCGCGCTCCGGCAGTGGGGCGTCGGCGCCAAACGGCGCATCGGCGTGGTGGCGTGCCGCGCGGACTTAGGGGAATGGGACGCGGCCGGCGTCGCGGCTCTGCTCGACAAGGCTGCGGCGGCCGGCCTCGCCGGCGTTGCCGTGACGGGGACGCCCGAGGCGCTCGCCCATTTCGAGCGCGCTGGTGCGCTCGCGGACCGACACGGCCTGTTTCTGTCGACACGGGGAGAGCAGCCATGACCGGTGAGACACCCGCCGCGACACCCGTCGTCCTGGGCGAGCGCAGCGTCTCCGCGCAGGGGCAGGACCTGCGGCTGTTCCTGATCGCCGGCGAGCACTCCGGCGACAACCTCGGGGGCAAGCTGATGGAGGCGCTCAACAAGGAGCGCCGCGGACGCATCCGCTACCTCGGCGTCGGCGGCCGGGGGATGGCGGCCCAGGGGCTCGTCTCGCAGTTTCCGCTGGAGGATGTGGCGGTGATGGGTCTCGGCGCCATCCTGTCGCGCCTGCCCCTGCTCCTGCGCCGCATCGCCGGCACGGCCCGCTCCGCCATCGCCGCCGAGCCCAATGCCGTGGTGATCATCGACAGCCCCGAGTTCACGCACCCCATCGCCCGCCGCATCCGGCGCCGCCGGCCCGACATCCCCATTGTCGACTACGTCTCGCCCAGCGTCTGGGCCTGGCGCCCCGGCCGCGCCCGCAGGATGCGCCCCTACATCGACCATGTGCTGGGCCTGTGGCCGTTCGAGCCCGAGGTGCACGCGCGCCTCGGCGGCCCGCCCTGCACCTTCGTCGGCCATCCGCTGATCGAGCGCCACCCCTGGCTCGCCGCCCTCGACCCGGCGCCACTGGTGGAGCGCCTCGGGCTGCCGCCCGGCCGCCCCGTGCTGGTGGTGTTGCCCGGTAGCCGCACTTCCGAGGTATCGCGGCTGATGCAACCGTTCGGGCAAGCCCTGGAGAAGCTCGCCGGCCACGGGCTCGACTTCGAGGTCGTGATTCCCGTGGTACCGTCGGTGCGCGCGCTGATCGAGCAGCGCCTCGCCACCTGGCCGGTGCGGCCGCATCTCGTCGAGGGCGAGGATGACAAGTTCCGCGCCTTCAAGCTCGCCACCGCAGCGCTCGCCGCGTCCGGCACCGTAACGCTGGAGCTGGCGCTCGCCGGCACACCCATGGCGGTCGCCTACAAGGTGGACCCGTTCATCGCACCCATCGCGCTGCGCCTCATCACGGCGCCGTCCGTCGTGCTGCCGAACCTCGTGCTCGGCGAGAACGTGTTCCCCGAGTACATCCAGGAGGCCTGCACGCCCGCCAGCCTCGCCGACGCGCTGGCCCCGCTCCTCGCCGACACCGCCGAGCGCGCGAGGCAGACCGCGGCGCTGGCCAGGATTCCCGCCGCCCTGCAGGTGAAAGGCCTCACCCCCAGCGAGGCCGCCGCCGCCATCGTGCTCGACTATGCCGAGAACGGCCGCCGGTCGCCCCGGCCGTAGCTGCCGGCCCGCATCTCTCGCACGCGCTTCCACGGCTCGATCCGATCACCCAGGAGAAAACAGCCGACGTCCGGCAGTCTACCAGCGACTGCCGGGCATCTGAGCTGCACGGCCGGTGACAACGAGTCGAACGACGAAAGCGTGGGAAAAACGCAGGTTTGCCGCGGAGATGCCCATTGGCTGTGGCCGCCGCGCCACCCACCTGCCACTTTGGAGCCACAAAGAACCGACACATTGGCAACCGTGGAGTCTTGGAGTCGTTGCCGGTTCGGCGGACTGGCGCGCATACGATCCGGATATCGTCTCGGCCTCGGATAGAGAGGCGCAGCTCGGGTGCACGATGCGCTCCGAGCGCGGGTGAGTTGCGGCTTGGCGGATGCGGGAATCTTGAGACGGTCATGAGCGCGGGGATGGTCAACACGGGTCGTCGGCGGAGTGCTCGGATGCGCCGCCCGCAACGTCGCTGGGGCCTATCCGCGATGTCCGTCGCGGCAGCAGCTCTCATCGTCTGGACGGGTAGCGCCGCCGCGCAGCAGGCCGCCACGTCCGCTTCGGCGCAGGCCGCCACGTCCGCTTCGGCGCAGGCCGCCATCGAGCGCGGCCTCGGCGCCTACCAGACCGGATCGCGCGAGGCCGCCATCGCCGCCCTGAGCGAGGCGGCATCGCGGGGCGACCCGTCGGTGCGCTTCGCGGCCGAGTTCTACCTCGCCCGCATCTACGCCGAGAACATCGCCGCCGGTGCCGACCAGACCAAGGCGTTCGTGCTGTTCCGCAAGCTCGCCGACGAGAACCTCGACGTCGATCCTGAGACCAACAAGCGCGCCCCGTTCGTGGCCAAGGCGCTGATCGCCCTGGCGGGGTACGTCCGCACGGGTCTCAGGGACATCGATCTCGCACCCAACCCCGGGCGCGCCACCGAATACCTGCACCACGCCGCCGTGTTCTTCGGCGACCGCGACGCCCAATTCGAGCTGGCGCGCATCTATCTGAGCGGCGATGCCTCCGCCGACGACGCCAAGCGCGGCCTGCACTACTTGGCGGCCCTGACGGAGGAGAGCCACGCCCCGGCGCAGGCGCTGCTGGCCGAGCTGTTCTGGCGCGGACGCTACGTCAAGAAGGACGACCGCCGGGCGCTGGCGCTGGTGACGATGGCGGCGGAGAACGCGCCGTCGCACGAGCGGATCTGGATCGACGATACCTACGCCACCATCTTCTGCGCCACCACCGAGACGGCCCGGGCTGCGGCGGAGCCGCTGGTCGCCCGCTGGCGCCGCATGTTCACTCATCCCGCCGCCGGCCCCGATGCGGCCGTACGCGTGGCAGCCGCGCCGCGCGCCCTGGTGCCGGAGCGGCAGTGCGCCAGCGGCGAGCGCGTCGCCCTCGGCCCTGCGGGGAAGGCGGCGGCGCCGGTCGCCGCTCCCGCCGCCGCTCCCGCCCAGCCCGGCGGCGCGGGTCTCATGCGCCCCGCCGCGCCCACGACCACTGGCACGACCACTGGCGGGGGCTTCCGGGCCGCTGGCTTCGTCGAATCGGTCGCCAAGAAGTAGCTCCTCAGCTGTTGCGCGCATCTCCCGGCATCGCCGGCGCCGCAACAGTGCGTTCGTTCTTCCGCGCCTGCGCCGCTTCGCTTAGGCTACCGCCACGACATCTCCAAGCCGGGGATGACGCTGCCGCGGAGCGCTTGCCGTGACCCTGATGCTGCTGTTCCTGGCTCTGGTGCTGGGCTTGGCCGTGCTGCCGCAGATGTGGGTGCGCCGGGTGGTCGCCCAGCATTCGGTGGACCGGCCCGATTTTCCGGGCACCGGAG
>DATMZP010000639.1:0-6457 GCA_035573595.1 Hyphomicrobiaceae bacterium | reverse complement strand
CTCGTCCTGTGGGAGGCCAGCGCCAGCTTCGGGGCAATCGAGAGCACCAGCTGGCCCCCCTTCACCTCCGTCGTCTCGGCCGCGCTGGCAGGTTTCGCGTCGGGGGAGCTGCCGCGTATCGTGCTGTCCACCTTGGGCCGTATGGTCGCGGGGTTCGCCTTCGGCTCGGCTGCCGGCGTGGCCGTCGGGCTGCTGCTCGGCACGCTCCCCGTGCTCTCGCGGGCACTGACGCCAACCCTCGAAGGGCTGCGCCCCCTGCCCATACCCGCCATCGTGCCGCCGCTGATCCTGTTCCTGGGCCTCGACGACCTGCTCAAGATCACCGTCGTCGCCATCGCGGTGTTCTTCCCGGTCATGGTCAACACCCTGGGTGGCGTACGCAATATCGACCCGGTCCTCCTGGCCACGGCGCGGACGTTCCGCCTGTCGCGCGCCGGGACGCTGATGGCGGTGGTGCTGCCCGCAGCTCTGCCGTCGGTCATGGCCGGTCTGCGCACCGCGCTCGCACTCGCCCTCGTCACAACCATCGTGGCGGAGACGTCGAGGAGGTCGGACGCGATGCCTTCGCGGCGGCGGGCGGCGAGGTCAACTTCGTCAAGGGCGATGACTACCAGGCCTGGGTCCGAGCCAGCGAGCCGGCCATCGCGGATTGGAAAGCGAAGGTCGGTCGCACCGGCATCGACGGCGACAAGCTGATCGCCGCCGCCAAGCATCTGGTGGCAAAATACACCGACCCGGGCGCACAACAATTAGGGGCGCCGCTCCCGGCGTCGCCGTGCCCACACGGCAGGCTCAGAGCTGAGCGGGCTCTTCGGCAGGTCCGATCGCTTCGAGCGCGAGCGCCCGCCGCTGGAATTGTAACTGACAACGCCCGTCACCGGTGCCAACATCGAGCGACCTTGCAACAAGTCTCAAGAGACGGGAGGAAAAAACGATGCGCAGGTTGACGATCTTTCTCCTCGGATTGACCGCGCTGGCGTCGCTCGGCGCGGCGCCGGCCGCGATCGCCCAGCAGCCGGTGAAGATCCGCGTGTCCTGGGTGGCGCCGGTCTCGAACTGGGCCTCCATCCTGCTGGAGAAGAAGGACCTGGCGAAGCACCTCGGCAAATCCTACACCATGGAGCCCGTACGCTACGCCGGCACGCCGCCGATGGTGACGGCGCTGGCGAGCGGTGAGCTGGAGGTCGCCAACCTCGCCTACTCGACGCTCGCCATCGCCATCAAGAACGCCGGCATCGACGATCTGCGCGTGATCGCCCACGAGTTCCGCGACGGCGCGCCAGGTCGCTACACCCACGAGTACCTGGTGCTGGCCGACGGCCCCATCAAGAGCGCACAGGACCTCAAGGGCAAGGTGGTGGCTTCCAATGCCGCCGGCAGCGCCGTCGACGTGGCCATGCGGGCGATGCTGCGCAAGAACGGCCTGGAGGACAAGCGAGACTACACCGTGCTGGAGACGCCGTTCCCGACCATGCGGGCGATGCTGGCCGAGAAGAAGGTGGACCTCATCCCGGGCGTGCTGCCGTTCTCGCTCGACCCCGAGCTGCGCAAGATCGCCCGGCCTCTGTTCCTGCAGCGCGACGCCATCGGCGAGACGGAGATGATCGTGTGGGCGGTTCGCAAGCCGTTCATCGACAAGAACCGCGCGGCAATGGTGGACTTCATGGAGGACACGCTCAGGATCGTGCGCTGGTACCTTGACCCCGCCAACCAGCAGGCTGCGGCCGAGATTGCGGCCAAGGTGACGAAGCAGCCGGCGGACCGTTTCGGCTGGCTGTTCACCCAGAAGGACTACTACCGCGACCCCAACATGCTGCCGAACCTGGAGGCGCTGCAGCGCAATCTCGACATGACGACGGACCTCGGCTTCGCGCAGGGCAAGGTGGACGCCGCCAAGCACATCGACCTTTCCATCGTCAAGGAGGCGGCGGCGCGGTTGAAGTGACCTCCCTCTCCCCCGCGCTGCTTCGGCCTCCGCTCGCGCTCCGACAGCGCGGGGCGAGGGCCGGGGTGAGGGCAGCCACATACACCGACCTCGGAGCTTGGCGCTGCCCCTCACCCTACCCCCCAATACCTGAAAAGGCATGGGGAGAGGGGACTCTGCGGAGGGGACTTCACACCGTGCTCGGCGCCTGCGCCTCCTGGTGCCAGATCAGCAGACGGCGGCGTACGAGCGTCATTGCCTTGACCAACGCATAGCCGACCGCCGCGATCTCGACGATGCCGGCGAACACGCCCCGCGAGTCCGCGAACCGCGAGGCGTGCGCCATGGCCCCGCCGAGGCCGTAGCCGCCCATCAGCATCTCGGCAACGACAGCGACGATGAGCGCGATCGGCAAGGCGACCTGCAGGCCGGTCATGATCTGCGGCAAGGCTGCAGGTAGCAGGACCTGCCACAGGAGATCGCGCCCGCTGGCCCCCATGTTGCGGGCCGACCACAGGAGGTGGCGGTCGACCCCCGCGATGCCGGCGATCGTGGCCGTCACGACCGGGAAGATGGCGTCCAGCACGACCATGGCGATCTTGGAGAGGTCGTAGACGCCGAGCCAGAGCATCATGACGGGCAGGAAGGCGATCTTGGGCATGGGGAAGCCGACCGACACGATCGGGTCGAACAGCCAGCGCACCGCCACGTTGCGCGACATGGCCATGCCGATCACAACGCCGGCTACGGCAGCAATGAGGAAACCCGCGAGGGCGCGATAGAGCGTCAGCGCGGTGTTGAGGGCAAGATCGCCGGCCACCGCATCGGTCCAGATGCGGGCGAGCACAGCGCTGAGCCGCGGCAGCTGGAAGGGCGTGACGACGCCGCTCGCCGCCAGCGCCTCCCAGGCAAGGGCCAGCAGCAGGATCGGCGCGGCGCGGGCGATGGCCCGGCCGACGGCCCACACGGCCGCCAGCGGCTCCCGCGGCGCTGTCCCGATGCGGATGTCGGCTACTCGCGCCATAGCAGCAGCCTGTGCACGAGAGCCTGGTAGGCGCGGTCGGCGGCGAAGCCGAGGAACGCCACGGTCAGCACCACGGCGAACATGGCGTCGTAGGTGCCGTTGGCACCCAGGAAGCCGATCAGGTAGCCAAGCCCCTCGCGCGCAACGATCAGCTCGGCGCTGACCAGCAGGATGAAGGCGAGCGCCAGCGCCGTGCGGATGCCGTTCAGCATCTCCGGTAGCGCGCTCGGCACCACCACGTCCCAGAGCATGCGCAAGCGGCTCGCGCCCATGCTGCGGGCCGACCAGACGAGCGCCTGGTCGCTGCCGCGGGCGCCGTTGAACGCGCCCAGCGTGACGGGCAGCATGCAGCCGAGGAAAATGAGCAGGATCTTGGAGCCGTCGCCGAATCCGAGCCACAGCACCGTGACGGGGATCAGCGCCGACTTGGGCATGGGGTAGAGCATCTCGACCAAGGGGCCGAGCGCGGCATTGACCGGCCGCCACCAAGCCATGGCGATACCGAGCACCGCGCCGGCGGCGATGGCGAGCGCGAGGCCGGCGCCGGCGCGCCACAGCGACGAAGCGCCGTTGGCGAGAAGCTCGCCGCTCTTCGCCAGCTCCACCCACGCCGCGACGACGTCGGTGAGAGGCGGCAAGGCCAGCTGCGAGACGAGGCCGAGGCGCGCCGCCAGCTCCCAGCCGGCGGCCAGCAGCAGGAGCGGCAGATAGCGCAAGAGGGCGCTCACGGCGAAACGCGCGCCTCCTGCGCCTTGATGGCCTCGTCGCGGACAAGGCCCCACACCTCGTCCACCGTGTCGATGAAGGCCTTGGACTTGGCGATCGCCGGGTCGCTCTTGTCGAGGGCGATGTCGACGATGGTCTTGATGCGGCCGGGGCGCGCCGACATCACCGCCACGCGATCGGCGAGGAACACCGCCTCCTGCACGTCGTGGGTGACGAAGATCACCGTCTTGGGGCTGCGGCGCCAGAGGTCGAGCAGCTCGGCCTGCATCAGGTGGCGGGTCTGGGCGTCGAGCGCGCCGAACGGCTCGTCCATCAGCAGGATCTTGGGGTCGATGGCGAGGGTGCGGGCGATGGCGGTGCGCTGCTTCATGCCGCCGGAGAGCTGCGAGGGGTAGCTGTCCTCGAAACCGGTGAGGCCGACGAGGTCGATGAAGCTCTGCGCGCGCTTCTGCCGCTCCTCGCGCGCCAGACCCATCTTTTCGAGGCCATAGAGCACGTTGGCGCGCACCGTCTTCCACGGGAACAGCGCGAAATGCTGGAACACGATGCCGCGATCGGGGCCGGGACCGGCGATCGGCGCGCCGTCGAGCAGGATGCGGCCCGTCTCGGTCGGCAGGAATCCGCCGATCAGGTAGAGCAGCGTTGACTTGCCGCAGCCGGATGGCCCGAGCAGCGCCAGGAACTCGCGCGGGCGCACCTTGAGCGAGACGTCCTGCAGCGCCAGCACCGGACGGCCGGCGGGCGGGCGGTAGAGGTGGTTGACACCCTCGACGACGATCTGCGAACCGCCGTTGCCGGCGTCGTGCTTCTGCACCCTCGCGCCCCCTGGCTCGTTTTTCCCCGGCGGACACGGGGTCAGACCCCTTTCGTCCCAACGTCGAGTATATACACAACCGTCCTTTGAAAGGGGTCTGACCCCGTCAGCCCCCCGTCAGCCCCAGATCTCGCTGGCGGTGGCGACGAGCAGCTCCAGCTTGCGCTCCTGCACCTCTATTCCCAAGCGGTCGTAGCGGTAGAGGGTGGCGAAGCCGCATTGCGGGCAGAGCCCCAGGCGGTCGATGTCGACGACGCGAGCGGCGTCCCCGACGCGGCGTTTGAGGGCGTCCCTGGTCTCCAGCTCCGCGACCTTAGTGCTCACGAGGCCGAGGACCGCGATGGCCTCCCTGGGCAGGAACCGCAACGGGGCAAAATCGCCGGCACGCGGCGTGTCGTATTCCAGCAGGTAGCCATCGACCTTGAGCCGGCCGAAGACGCGCTCGGCAACCGCCTCGTAGCCGCCCGAGCCGAGCCCCGCCACACCCTCGTTGCCCCGGCACATGTGCACGACCACGGTCATGCCGGGCGGCCGGTCGCGGATCGCGTCGTTGATGGTATCGACGTAGAGGTCGATGAGCGGCATCGGGTCCTCGCCGCGTGCCGCGATGGTGGCCTGCACGGCGGGATCGCAGATGACGGGAATCGGCACCTCGTCGATCTGCACGTAGGTGCAGCCGAGCGAGGCCAGCTCGGCGATCTCCTCACGATAGATGCCGGCGATGTCCGCCATGTACTCGCCGGCGTCGGCGTAGGGGCTGTCGGCGAGCACCCGGTCGCCGACGAACCAGTGCGCCAGCGATGGCGCCGGGAGCATGACCTTCGGCGTGGCCTTGGTGGCCGTCTTCAGGAACCTGAAGTCGCCGGCCGCCATGCTGCCGTTGCGCTCGAGCCTGGAGACCACCCGGGGCACGGGCGTCGCCCGCCGCGAGCTGCCGTCGGCGTAGGAGAAGGAGAAATCGGTATCGACGCGCTCGTTGCTGAAGCCGCGCATGCTCTCGAACAGCACCTCACGGAACGAGGTGCGGCGGAACTCGCCGTCGGTCACCGCCTGCAAGCCGACGCGCTCCTGCAGGCCGATGACCTCGCGGACCAGCCGGTCCTCGATGACGGCCAGCTCCGCCGCGGGCAGCCGGCCCCCAAGGCGTGCCTGGCGCGCATCGCGCAGCTCCTGCGGCCGGATCAGGCTGCCGACATGGTCGGCGCGAAAAGGCGGCTTGGTCCGCTGTGCCATGGTTCGCTTTCTCCGAAGGTCTCCGAAGGGGTCAGCCCCCTGGCCTCGACGTTGCGGCAGAGTCCCGGCGGGGTGGCCAGGGGTCTGACCCCTGTCCGTCGCCTACGCAATCTCGGCGCGGCGCAGGATCGGGATCACCTGCTCCCCGAACAGCTCCACCGCCCGGATGCGGTGCTCGTCGACGGCGCGGCCCAGGATCGCGAGGAAATGGCCGGCCCCGCAACCGCGGCACTGCGCGATGATCTGCTCAGCCACCTGTGCGGGCGTGCCGGCGATGAACTCGTCCTCGTGCACCGAGAAGCCGGAGCCGGGCTTGGGCGCGGGCGCATCCAGCAGCGAGGAGGCGCTGGGGCGCACCCGGTGGTCTCCCGCCAGCACCTTGCGGGCAACCTCCATCGCCGCCTGCGACCTCTCGCGCGCCTCGGCCTCGGTGGGCGCAATCGAGACGTTGCGGCGGATGGCGAGCTGCTCGGGCCCGCAGGCGATGCCGAGCCTGTCGGCCTCGCCTCGGTAGGCATCGAAGATCTCATTGATGCGCCCGACGGACTCGAAGGCCGTGCAGATCTTGGACCGGCGTCCGGCAGACTTGGCGGCCGAGGCTGTGCTGACCACCGTCGTCCACTTCGGCGGCGAAGGCTGCTGCCGCGGCCTCGGCACGATGCGCAGGTCGTCGAAATTCCAGTATTTCCCGCGGTGCGAGATCACCGGCCGGTCGAGCCAGGCATCGAGGATCTCC
>DATMZP010000638.1:0-13217 GCA_035573595.1 Hyphomicrobiaceae bacterium | reverse complement strand
CGGTCCGGATACGAGCCCGACGAACGGCCGCAGGTCGGCGAGCATGTCGTGCTCGATCAGGCTGTAGGTGACGGCGCCCGCGACCACCTGCAGCGCCACCATCGCCAGGATGGCGCCAGCGTAGGCGCGCCAGCCGCCGGCAGCCCTCCGCAGCGCCAACACGTCGCGGAGCCGGCCGCCGAAGGCCACGGAGGCCAAAAGCGTCAGCGCCACCGCCACGATCTGGAAGATGGCAACCACCCACAGGCTGGACGCCGGTATCTCCGGGTGCACGGGGTTCGGCATCGCCGTTGCGCCGCCGCCCAGGTGGAGGACGCGCGGCGCCAGCCAAGCGGCCAGGAAGGCCAGGCCGACAATGGCAACGCTGGCCGCCAGCGCCGGGCCCGCCCGCCAGGGCGTGAGCGGCTCATAGGCAGGAGGCCCGCGGAGAAGGCGCCCTGCCGGCTTTGTCGGCGCCTCCCTCATGCGGGTCGCTTCCACACGCAGGACGAGAGGCCAGCCGTGCAGGACGGCCACTCCGCCGTTCCAGCCGCGGCAGAAACGCTCATGAAGCCACCCATTTTACTTAATCCTTTCAGCACTATGGCCGCCTTGCATCAGCTGTTCTCGAACGCGGCCCGGTCTCGCGCAACGGAAGCTTTTCTTAACCCGGCTTCTCCCTATATTATCAATTGCCGGATTCGTCCGGCTATGGCGATAAACGGTCACCGCAATAAGCTCATCGGACCCGGGGGCAGTACCCGGCGCCTCCACCCCAGGGATCAGGTAGCGGCCTGACCCCTGAGGTGGGGGCGAAATAGGATCGACGAGGGTGTAAAGGGTGTGCTTTTGCTCGGCATGATACCGCCGTTATCGGGTCAAACGTATAGTTGCCAATGACAACTATGCTGAGGCTGCTCTCGCTGCGTAACGCGGCGCGAAAGGTCTCAAATCAAGTCCCTGGCGTTTAGCCACGTCAGGCGCGGTTCGGAGGGGCACCGGGCAACAGAAGCCCCTCCACTCCATTTCCGGTTTGTTGCGTGCCGGCACCCGGCACGAGGGCATTGCTTCCAGGATGACGACGGGCGAGACGCAAATCGACTACGACGCGATGGCACAGGAGGCGATGCGGAGCATCGTTCGCAGCGCGCTTCGCCGCGTCGCCGATCTGGGCTATCTGCCGGGCCAGCACCACTTCTACATCGCCTTCGACACCCGGGCGCCGGGCGTGGCGATCTCCAAGCGGCTCAAGGAGAAGTACCCGGAGGAGATGACCATCGTCCTCCAGCACCAGTTTCACAACCTTACGGTCAGCAACGACCGGTTCGAGGTGACGTTGAGCTTCGACAACTTGCCCGAGCGCCTCATCATCCCGCTGCGGGCGCTGCGCGTGTTCTTCGACCCGAGCGTGCCCTACGGCATCCAGCTCGACAGCTCCGACCTTGTGAGGGAGGCGGCCGAGGAGGCAGCGCCGCGGGAAGCCGACGTGGCCGAGCCCGGCGATCGGCAGCCGCCCGTCACGGCCGCGCTCCCGAAGTCGCGCAGCCCTCGCAAGCCCCGCGTTGCCCGCATCGAGGCGGACGACGCCACCGCTGCCCCGGCAGCCGCGGAGGGCCATCGTGGCGGCGCGCCTGGGGGCACCGAGACCGCCGAGCCCGACGGGACCGTGCCGCGCCGGCAGCCAGGCCGGCCCAAGCTGGTCGGGACCGGCCCGGAGCAGCCCATCAACCCGGCCAACGACGCCAAGGTGGTGCAGCTCGACAAGTTCCGAAAAAGGTAGGTGCTACATCGATTTGGCGCCGGAAGCCGAATTTGCGCCTGCCCATGGCGTGGCCTATAAGCGGGCCGACAGAGAATACCCTCCAAGCACGCGGGACGAGCTGGCGGCTCACGCGGAGCGGCTTGGGGGATGCGCTTTTCACGTGCCTTAGAAAGTCCCCGACCGTTGGGGAAAGCCAGACACAACGAGTAGAAAAGGCGAGTGTAGATGCCTTGGAGCAATCAGAGCGGCGGCGGCGGCCGCAGAGGGGGCGGCGGCGGGCCTTGGGGACAGGGACCGTCGGGAGGGCCCCATCAGCAGCCAGACCTTGAAGAGCTGCTCAAGCGCAGCCAGGACAAGCTCAAGCAGGTGATGCCGGGCGGGGCCGGTCCGCCGGGACTGCTGGTCTTCCTAGCGATGCTGATCGGCGCGGCGCTGGTCGCCTACTTCGCCTTCTTCTTCACGGTGAGGCCCAACGAGGCCGGCGTCGTTCTGCGCTTCGGCAAGTTCGACCGCGAGGTCCCGCCGGGGCTGCACTTCCGCCTTCCCTATCCGATCGAGGAGGTGCGGCTGCCCAAGGTCACGGAGCAGAACATCATCGAGATCGGCTTCGAGTCCGCCCGCGGTGCGCGCGGCGGGCGCGACGTGCCGGTAGAGAGCCTGATGCTCACCGGCGACGAGAACATCGTCGTGGTCGGCTTCGTGGTGCGCTGGCGCATCAACGACGCCAGGAAGTACCTCTTCAACATCCAGAAGCCGGACGAGACGGTGAAGGAGGTGGCCGAGAGCGTCATGCGCGAGGTGGTCGGGCAGTCGGACATCAAGCCGATCATCACCGAGGCACGCTTTCAGACTGAATCGGCCGTGCAGAAGTTGATGCAGGATGTGCTCGACTACTACGGCGCCGGTATCACCATCGAGCAGGTGACGATGCAGAAGAGCGAGCCGCCAGCACAGGTGATCGACGCCTTCCGCGACGTGCAGGCGGCGCAGGCCGACAAGGCCAGGTTCCAGAACGAGGCCTTCGCCTATGCCAACAAGGCCGTGCCGGAGGCCCGCGGCGAGGCCGAGCGCATCACGCTCGCCGCCCAGGGCTACCAGCAGCAGACGGTCGCCGAGGCGGTCGGCCAGACGGCGCGCTTCAACAAGGTCTACGACGAGTACAAGAAGGCGCCCGAGGTGACGCGCAAGCGTCTCTACCTGGAGACCATGGAGCGCGTGCTGAGCGGCTCCGAGAAGATCATCATCGACAGCAAGGCCGGACAGCAGGGCGTGGTGCCGTTCCTGCCGCTGGATCAGTTGCAGAAGCGCAGGGAGGGGAACTGATGCTCAAGGCTCTCGCTGCATTGCTCGTCGTCCTCGCCGCCCTGGCGGGCGCCGCTGCCTACCTTTCGATGTTCATCGTGCACGTGAACGAGCAGGCGGTCGTGCTTACGTTCGGCCGGCCCGAGCAGGTCATCAACCAGCCGGGCGGCAAGTACGGGCCCGGCCTCTACGTCCGCATACCGTTCGTGCAGACGGTCGACTACTTCGACAAGCGCATCCTGGACCTGGATTCGCCGCCCATCGAGGTGAACGCCCTGGACCAGAAGCGGCTGTGGGTCGATTCCTTCGCCCGCTACCGCATCACCGATCCGCTGCTGTTCTACCAGTCGGTCCGTAACGAAGTCGGCGTGCGTGAGCGGCTGAAGCCCATCATCGAGTCCTCGCTCCGCCGCGTGCTGGGCGCCGCCACCTTCCAGGAGATCGTGCGCGACAAGCGCGAGGACCTGATGAAACGCATCGCCAAGCAGGTCAATCAGGACGGCAAGGAGTTCGGCCTGGAGGTCGTGGACGTGCGCATCAAGCGTGCCGACCTGCCCGAGCAGAACCAGAAGAACGTGTTTGACCGCATGCGCGCGGAGCGGCAGCGCGAGGCGGCCGAGATCCGCGCCGAGGGCGCCGGCGCCTCCAACAAGATCAAGGCCGACGCCGACCGTCAGGTCACGGTCATCAAAGCGGAGGCCCAGCGGGAGGCCGATCGCATCCGCGGCGACGGCGATGCGGAGCGCAACCGCATCTTCGCCGAGGCGTACAACCGCGATCCGGACTTCTTCGCCTTCTACCGGTCCATGCAGGCCTACGAGACCGGCATGAAGGGGGGTGAGAGCGAGACCCGGATGCTGCTGTCGCCGGATAGTGAGTTCTTTCGCTACTTCAACAATCCCAATGGTGCCGCCGGCAAGACTAAGCAATGATGGACCTGCTGGCAGCGGCCGGGCTGGTGCTGGTGATCGAGGGGCTGCTCTGGGCCTCGGCACCGCATCTTGCACTTCGCCTGGCACTGTCGGCGGCGCAGCTGCCGGAGTCCCGGCTGCGCCAGATGGGCGCCGTCGCGATAGCAATTGGCATGCTTGTTGTGTGGCTGGTGCGCGGCTAGCGCGTGCCCCAGCGTGCGCAATGAAGGTAGGAGTGTGGCCATGATCGGGCCTCGACGATCCAACATGGACGGCAATCGGTCTCAGCGGCAGACGTTGCTCGGCCGCTTGGCCGGATACGCCCCGGTGCTGGGGCTTGGCCTGTGCGTGTGCGTGCTGACGCCGCCGCTGCTGCCGGCTCTCGCCCAGTCGCGCCAGGGGCCGCCCAGCGTGGCGCCGGTGGCCGAGAAGCTCATCGACGCCGTGGTCAACATCTCCACCAAGCAGACCATGAAGGGTGCCGAGGGCGCACCGCCTCCCAAGGTGCCCAAGGGCGCCCCGTTCGAGGAGTTCTTCGACGACTTCTTCGACCGCAAGGGCGGCAAGTCTCCCGACCGCAAGGTCACCGCCCAGGGCTCCGGCTTCGTCATCGACGGCAAGGAAGGCCTGATCGTCACCAACAACCACGTGATCGACGGCGCAGACGAGATCGTCATAAACTTCAACGACGGCTCCAAGCTCATCGTCGAAAAGATCCTGGGCAAGGATTCCAAGACCGACCTCGCCCTGCTGAAGGTCAGCCCCAAGCGGCCGCTGGCCCAGGTGGCGTTCGGCTCCTCCAACGCCCTCAAGGTGGGCGACTGGGTGATGGCCATCGGCAACCCGTTCGGGCTGGGCGGCAGCGTGTCGGTGGGCATCATCTCGGCGAAGCAGCGTGACATCAATACGGGCCCATACGACGACTTCCTGCAGACCGACGCCGCCATCAACCGCGGCAACTCCGGCGGCCCGCTCTTCAACATGGACGGGGAGGTGATCGGCGTGAACACGGCCATCATCTCGCCGTCGGGCGGCTCGATCGGCATCGGCTTCGCGGTGCCGTCGGATTCCGCGGTGGTCGTCCTGGACCAGCTGCGCCAGTACGGCGAGACCCGCCGCGGCTGGCTCGGCGTCAACGTGCAGTCCGTCACGGAGGACATCGCCGAGACCTACGGCATCCGCGAGGGCAGCGGCGCGCGCGTCGCCAGCCTCGCGTCGGACGGCCCCGCGGCCAAGGCCGGCATCCTGCAGGACGACGTGATCGTGAGGTTCGACGGCAAGGACGTAACCTCCATGCGGGGCCTGCCCCGGCTCGTATCGCAGACCCAGATCGGCAAGGACGTGGAGGTTGAGGTGTCCCGCAAGGGCCAGCGGCGCACCTTCCGCGTCACCATCGGCCGGCTGGTGGAGGAGATCAAGCCGGCGGCCAAGGCCGGGGTGCGGGTGCCGCCGAAGAGCCGCAGCAAGGGCAAAGAGTAGGGTTCAGGTTTCAGGGATCAGGGATTAGGGGGCCTGCCGACGGTCTCCCCAGACGCTAATCCCTAGTCCCTGAAACCTCCTCTTCTGGAGGAGCAGTGTCCGAGCGCCACAGCCTGATCGACACCATCACCGACGGCATCGCGCCGGTGCACAGCGAAGGCTACCGGTTCCTGGCCATCGGCGCCGGCGTCTCGCTGCTCCTGTTCTGGCTGTGGCCGCCGCTGGCGTGGATTGCCGTGCTCGCCACCGCCTACGTCGCCTACTTCTTCCGCGACCCGCCGCGGGTGACGCCTCTGCGCGAGGGGCTTGTCGTCTCCCCCGCCGACGGCCGCATCTCGGCCATCGAGCGCGTGCGCCCGCCCGCGGAGCTGGGCCTCGGCGACGAGCCGCGCCTCAGGGTCTCGATCTTCCTCTCGGTGTTCGACGTCCACATCAACCGCGCCCCCGTGGCCGGGCGGATCACCCGGTCCGTCTACGTGCCCGGCAGCTTTCTCAACGCCGCCCTCGACAAGGCGAGCGAGGAGAACGAGCGCCGCGCCCTCGTCATCACCACGGCAGGCGGAGCCGAGATCGGCGTTGTGCAGATTGCGGGCCTGATCGCGCGCCGCATCGTCACGTTCTCCAAGGAGGGCGACAGCGTGGGCATCGGCGAGCGCTTCGGCCTCATCCGCTTCGGCTCGCGCGTCGATCTCTACCTGCCGCCGGAGCATGGTGCGCTGGTGGCCGTCGGCCAGCGGGCCGTAGGTGGCGAGACCGTCATGGCCGACCTCAGGTCGGAGGAGCCCGAGCGGGAGGCGCGCAGGCAATAGCGCGAGCGACGGGGTCGGACCCCTCGCGCCGAACGCAGGGGCAGAAATGCACGTTGGAGGCGAGGGGTCTGACCCCGGCGCCTCGGAGGGCGTGCATCGAGGTGGACATGGACAGAAAAACGGACCCGCTGCTGCCGAGACTGGAGACCGAGGAGCGCCGCCGCCGCGGCCGGCTGCTCTTCAGCCACGACAAGATCCCGCTGCGCATGGTGGTGCCCAACTTCTTCACCGTGCTGAGCCTGTGCGCCGGGCTCACCGCCATCCGCATGGCCATCGAGGGGCGGCACGACATGGCCATCGCGCTGATCGTGATCGCCGCCCTGCTCGACGGCGTCGACGGGCGGCTCGCCCGCGCGCTCAAGGCCCAGTCCAAGTTCGGCGCCGAGCTCGACAGCCTCGCCGATTTCGTCAACTTCGGCGTCGCCCCGGCGGTGCTGGTGTTCGTCTGGGGCCTCGGCGGCCTGCCGCGCGGCTTCGGCTGGATCGTGGCGCTGGTGTTCGCGCTGGCCATGGGCCTGCGGCTCGCCCGCTTCAACTCGCTGATCGATGTCGAGAAGCCCAAGTGGCAGTCCAACTACTTCACGGGCATGCCGGCTCCCGCCGGGGCCATCTCGGTGCTGCTGCCGCTCTACGTCAACGAGCTCGGCTTCTTCGACGTGCGCGCCTGGCCGTGGCTGATCGCGGTCTACGTGCTGGCGGCGGCGTTCCTGCTGGTGTCCACCATCCCCACCTTCTCCGGCAAGCTGTTGGGCGAGCGCATCTCGGGCGACTACGTGCTCCCCGTCTTCGTCGGCGCCGCCGCGGTGGTGGCATTGCTGCTCACCTACCCCTACGGGACGCTCACGGTCGGCACGCTGCTCTATCTCGCCACGATCCCGCTGAGCTACCTCCGCTTCGAGCGCAGGCTCTACGAGCCCGTCCCGCAGTCCACCGCCGTCGCTGTCCCGCCGCAGCAGCCGCAGGACGAGCTGCGGCCGCCACCGGCGAGCGAGACGAAGCACTGAAACTCATCCACCCGTCATCCCGGAAGCCGAGCCCCGCAGGGGCGAGGCTATCCGGGACCTTGCAAGGCGAGTCGCAAACCTTCACGAGATCCCGGATCGGAACGCTGCTCGTCCGCGGCTCGCATCGCTCCGTCCGGGATGACGGGTGAGGGGGTCTGCCCCCGTCACTTCGTCTCCTCCGGCGACCGGTTGTACACATCCTCCGACCGCACAATGTCGTCCTCGCCGAGATAGCTGCCGATCTGCACCTCGATCAGCTCCAGGGGCGTCTTGCCGGGGTTCTCCAGGCGGTGCCACTGGGTGGCGACGATGTAGGCGGACTGGTTCTCGTGCACCAGCCGCTCCTCGTTGCCTACCGTCACCTTGGCGATGCCGTGCACCACCACCCAGTGCTCGGAGCGGTGGTGGTGCATCTGCATGGAGAGCCGGCCGCCAGGCTTCACGTGCAAGAGCTTCACCTGGAACCGCGGGCCGATGTTGAGCGTCTCGAAGAAGCCCCAGGGCCGGTAGTGGCGGACCTGGCTCTCATACTCCTTGCGGCCCGCCGTCTTGAGTCTGGCGACCAGCTTGCCCACATCCTGCGCCTTGCTCCGGTCGGCCACCAGCAGCGCATCCGGCGTCTCGACGATCACGAGGTCGCTCACGCCCATGGTGGCGACCAGCGACTTGTCCGAAAAGACGTAGCAGTCGCGCGTGGCTTCGAGCAACGCGTCGCCGTGCACGGCATTGCCGTCCTCGTCGCGCGCGCTCAGCTCCCAGAGCGACGACCACGAGCCTACGTCGCTCCAGCCCACGTCGATCGGCAGCACGGCCGCCAAGCCCGTCCGCTCCATCACCGCGTAGTCGATGGAGATGCTGGGGGCAGAGGCGAAGGCATTGGCGTCGAGCCGCAGAAAGCCCAGGTCGTAGCGCGCGCTGTCGAGCGCTCTTTTGGCCGCATCGAGGACGGCGGGCTCGAACCGCTCCAGCTCGCTCAGAAAGGCGCGCGCCGCCAGCACAAAGATGCCACTGTTCCAGTCGTAGCCGCCGGCGGCGAGATACGCGGTTGCCATCGCCCGATCGGGTTTCTCCGTGAACGCGGCCACCGTGAAGGCGCCATCGAAGCCTGCGAGCGGCGCCCCGCGCCGGATGTAGCCATACCCGGTGTGCGGCGCGTCCGGGGTCGTGCCGAACAGCACGAGCTTGCCGGCAGCGGCGATTTCGCCGGCCTGGCGCACGGCCGCGGCGAAGCGCGGCGCGTCCCTGATGACATGGTCCGACGGCATCACCGCAAGAATGGCCTGCGGATCGTCGCGCTCGGCGATGAGCGCGGCCACCGCCACCGCCGGCGCCGTATTGCGGGCGGTCGGCTCCAGCACGATCGCCTTGGGGCGGACGCCGCTGCGCTCGGCCTCGTCCTTGACCAGGAACCGGTGGTCGTTGTTGCAGACCACGATGGGTGCCGCGAAGCCCCGAGCCGGCTCAAGGCGCTTCAGAGCGGCTGCGAGAAAGGTCTCCTGCTGGATCTGTGGAAAGCGGATGAACTGCTTGGGGTAGAGCGCCCGCGACAGCGGCCAGAGGCGCGTTCCTGCCCCCCCGGACAGGACCACAGGCAGAATCGTGGGCATGCAGGCATCCTCCAAAAAGTGAGAAGGACTTAGCAGCGCGCCGGGGCGGACTCAAGGAGCCACGGAATGGCGCTGGTGATGACCGATCACGACGATGAAGAGGGTTGACACCTTCCCTTGGGGGATTGAGCGCCAGACAGGCCGGGGTGAGGTTCTCCTTGCGGCGAGCGACAGGGGCTTGGCAACGAAATCTACCCCGATCTCACGCAAGGCGATGTGTGGCACCATGGAGCTGGAGCCTGGCGCAAAATAGAGCGTGAGCATGAGTATTCCCCCGGCGCCTTGTGGGCGGCACAGGCAGGCCACCGTGCGGCTCGCCAATCCGAGCCCCCGCCCCAACCACCCGGGGTCAAGACGTAGTCAACCCGCCGTCACAGTGGCCGGCACGGGCGACACCTACCACATCTTGTTCGCGATCTTGAGCGCGTCCGTCTCGAACAGCTCCAGCGCCACCTTCTGCGCCAGCATGACGTCGCCGGTCACGAGGTTGCCCTCCGGGAAGAAGCACCAGCCGCACACCCGCCGGCCGTTCTTGTCGAGCTGGTCGATATTCATCGAGCGGCCGTGACGGATACGGTAGCGCTTGCCGGTCCTGCCCCCGATCACCTCGAAGTAGCCGTATCTCGAATACTGCTGCAGCTGCGTCGCCGTCAGGTTCTCCTTGAGGAGGCGCATGCCCCGCTCGTGCGCTTCCGAGCGCCGCTCGTCGAGATAGGCCCTGCCGGCACCGAACACCGGGAACCGCAGCGTGTCCTGCCGTGGTCTGAGCGTCTGGGCGATGCCCCGGCCCAGCCGGCGCATCTGCTCGGAGACCCAAGTCCGTCCCTGTCGCTCGCGCATTTCGGCCCGCTCCTCAAGCATGCGCGCGTAGGCGAGGCGCCCCTCGCCCAAGAGAGCGAGCCGGAGGCTCTCGACATCCCAGGCGCCATGCCGCTCGCAAAAGGCGAAACAGTCCTGCGGCAGCAGCGGCGCCGAGGTGCGGTAGCCGTTGGAGAAATGCGCCCACAAGCGCGGCTCAGCCGCGCTCTCTATGATGACATCCACTAGCGCCGGCGGGTCGCGTGCGTCCTCCCCGAGGGCCCTCCGCAACAGGGCCCTCAGAACCTGCACGACACGCTCCATTAACCGCCTTGCAGCTGCGGGATGAAGAGCGTCTCTTCAACCTGCGGATCGAACCTGCCGAGAAGCCGGCCCTGGTCGCCGTCCTTGGTCAGCGCCACCGCCCGGAAGCCCTTGCCCGTCAGCTCTTTGAAGCGCCGCTCGGCGAGCGCGACCGCCCTTGCGTCGGTGACATCGAACTCGTGCCGCGTGTCGCCCGAGCGATCCATAACGATCTGGACACTCATAGTTACGCTCCTTTCGGTCACTGCAACCTATACTAGCGCGAGAGTTTAAGACTTACCACCGCAAATAGGGCTTAATGAGGCGATGTCTTGGTCGCGCTGTCATCAACAACGTGCGATGGCGCTTAAAGGATGCGTCGGTCCGCAAGAAGCGGGCCAATATTCGCGCCACTATTCCCGCGCGGGCACCAGCACCGTCCGCTCGAACACCATGAAAACTGAGCCGTCCGCCTTGAGTCCGCGGGTGCGTACCGTCACCACGCCCTGGCCGGGCCGGCTCAGCGACAGCCGCTTGGAGAGCACCTCGCTCTCGGCATAGATGGTGTCGCCGACGAACACCGGAGCGGCGAGCTCGACCTTGGTCCAGCCGAGATTGGCGATGGCCTTGGCGCTCACGTCGGCCACGCTCATGCCGGTGACGATGGACAGGGTGAGGCAGCTGTTCACCAGCGGCTGCTTGAACTCGGTGCCGGCGGCGTAGGCGGCGTCGAAATGCAGGGGGTGCTGGTTCATGGTGAGAAGCGTGAACCAGACATTGTCGGCCTCCGTAATGGTGCGGCCGGGGCGGTGCTCGTAGACATGGCCCACCACGAAGTCGTCGTAGGTGCGCCCGGCGTCCTGGCGGTAACGGCCGGGGGCGGTCTCCTTGGTGCCTGGCATGTGGCCTCCTGCGGAAGGGAATAGGGGAGTGGGGAGTCGGGAGTAGGGAATGGGCCGGAGGATACACCGCCACTCGCTATCCCCACTCCCTATTCCCTACCCCCCATTCCCTTCCTCCAGTGCGGGCTCCCGCAGCGCCGGCCGGGCGGGCTCGTCGAGGAAGCGGACCACGGGCGCGATATGCTCGCGGCCGAGGTCGTCGGTCAGGATCAGACCGCGGGCACGGACGTGGGCGTCGTCGAGGGCCTCGCGCAGCATGTTGACAGGAGCGAAGCTCACGTCGAGCCCCTCGAACCACGCGCGCCAGTGCGCCAGCGGCTTCTCGCGGAAGACGCCGCCGAGGAACTGGATCACCGGCTGCTGATGCGAGCCGGGGCCGCGCTCGCACAGAGGCGCGAGGTCGGGCCGGCCCAGCCTGCCCAGCAGGGTGTGCACAAACTTCATCTCCTGTGCGGCGAGGACGAGATGGCGCCCGTCGGAGGTCTCGTAGATCTGGTAGAAGGCGGAGCCGCCGGTGCTGCGCTCGCCCTTCGGGTCGGGCTGCGGCAGGCCCGCCATGGCCGGCCCTATCACGTTGGGCAGAGCGGCCAGCGCCGCGTGATGCATGGCGATATCGATGTAGTCGCCGCGGCCGGTCCTCTCGCGCCGGTAGAGCGCCATCAGCACACCCGACAGCGCCTGCAGCGAGCTGACGATATCCGCCACCGCCACGCCGGGTATCGCCGGCATCCCGTCGCGGCCCAGGGTGATGCCGATCGCGCCGGCGAGCGCCATGGCGGCGAGGTCGTGCGCCGGGCGGTCTCTGTACGGGCCATCCTGGCCGAAGGCGCTGATGGAGCAGTAGACGATGCGCGGGTTCACCTGCGATACGGCAGCATAGTCCACGCCGAGGCGCCCCATCACGCCGGGCCGGTAGGACTCCACGAATACGTCGGCTGTCTCGCACAGCCTGAGGAGGCGTGGGCGGCCCTCGTCCGACTTGAGGTCGATGACAACGCTCTCCTTGCCGCGGTTGACATTGCGGAAGAACACGGTGCTCGCCCCGTCCGATACGCCGATACGGCGACCCGGGTCGCCACCCGGCGGCTCCACCTTGATGACGCGGGCGCCGTGGTCGGCCAGCGCCATGGTGAGATACGGCCCCGGCAGGAACACCGACAGATCGACGACGACGAGGCCTTCAAGCTTCATGTCGCCTCACTCGGCGGCGGCCTTGGGGGAGGCTGGGTCGAGCAGCGCCTCATTGTCGGCGCCCAGGGCCGAGCACACGCGCTGCTCCAGGCGCTCGCCGTCGACCTTGAGCGGGTTGGCCAGCAACCTGAAATCGGGCTTGGCCGGGTGCGGGACGTTGCGCACCATGCCGACCGTCTCCACGAACGGATTGGCCACAGCCTGGGCCACGTTGTAGACCGGCCCCACCGGCAGGTGCCCGGTGAGCACCTCCAGCCATTCCGCGGTGGTCTTCTGGCTCATCGCCTCGTCGAGCAAACGCGTCAGCTCGGCGCGGTGCTGGCGCCGCGCCGCGGCGGAGGCAAATCGTGCGTCGGCGACATGCTCGGGATGGCCGATGAGCCGGGCCAGGGCCTCCCAGTCCTTCTCCTTCATGCACATGACGTAGATCCAGCCGTCGCGGGTGCGTACCGTCTGCACCGGCGAGATCGACTGGTGGGCGCTGCGGGGCAGGCGCGAGGGCATCGGGCCGCCGTTGATGTGCCAGGTGCCGGGGTAGGAGAGCTGGTGCATGGCCACGTCGAACAGCGAGACGTCCACATCGCAGCCCTTGCCGGTCTGGCGCGCCCGCATCACACAGCTCAGGAGACCGACCACGCCGGTGATCCCCGTCATGAAGTCGATCAACGAGGAGCCGAAGCGCTGCGGCGGGCCATCGGGCTCGCCGGTGAGGGACATCAGGCCGGCCTCGGCCTGCATGAGGAAATCGTATCCCGGCCAAGCCCTGCGCTCGTTATCGCGGCCGTAAGCCGAGATGTGCAGGCAGACGACGGCGGGGTTCACGGCGGCCAGGCTCTGGTAGTCGAGCCCCAGCTTTTCCGGCTGGTCGCCGCGCAGGTTGTTCATGACCGCATCGGCCCCGGCCGCCAGGCGGCGCAGCGCGGCGCGCCCCTCCTCGCTCTTGAGGTCGAGGGTGACGCTCTTCTTGCCGGCGTTGAAGGTCTGGAAGTACTCGCTGTCAGCCTGCCCCAGGAAGGCCGGGCCGATGTGGCGGGCGGTGTCGCCGCCCGCCTCGGTGTTCTCGACCTTGACCACCTCGGCGCCGAGGTCGGCCAGGAACATGGAGCCGTAGGGGCCGGCGCCGAACTGCTCGACGGTGACGATACGGGTGCCTTCCAGCGGCTTCATCGA